>CANQCO010000026.1 GCA_947589705.1 Candidatus Gastranaerophilales bacterium | reverse complement strand
AAAGCTGCAACAACATCTAAGTATAAAGGTTCACCGATTGAACCGGGTTCTTTTGTTCTGTCGAGTACTGTTACACGTTTTACAGTATTTGGAAGTGCGGCATTGAAACGTTGTACATCGAAGGGTCTATATAGTCTTACTTTAATTAAACCGTATTTTTTGCCTCTCTTTGAATTTAAGTATTCAATTGTTTCTTCGATGGTTTCACAGCCAGAACCCATAGCAACAATAACATCTGTTGCATCGGGAGCACCGACGTAGTCAAAAGGATGATACTGTCTGCCCGTTACGGCTGCAACTTTATCCATATATTCCTGTACAATATCGGGAACTGCGTTATAGTATTTGTTAACAGTTTCTCTGCCTTGAAAATATACGTCAGTATTTTGAGCGCCGACTTTGCAAACGGGTGCTTCCGGTCTTAAAGCTCTCTTTCTGAATTCTTCAATATATTTAGGTTCAACCAGTTTAGCAATATCTTCATAAGAGATTTCTTCAATCTTATGAACTTCGTGTGAAGTTCTGAATCCGTCAAAGAATTGCAAGAACGGAACTTTAGCTTTGTAAGTTGAAAGATGAGCTACTAAAGCCAAATCCATTTCTTCCTGAACCGAATTTGCAGCCAGCATTGCATAGCCTGTATTGCGGCAGCCCATAACGTCTGTATGGTCGCCAAATATAGCTAATGATTGAGCAGCTAATGCTCTTGCAGCTACGTGGATAACAGAAGGAAGCATTTCCCCTGCTACTTTATGCATTACAGGAATCATTAATAACAACCCTTGTGATGCTGTATAAGTTGAAGTTAAAGCACCTGCTGCAAGTGAACCATGAACAGCACCTGCTGCACCTGCTTCAGATTGCATTTCAGCAACTCTTACTTCTTTTCCCCATATATTTTGTTTGTGTTGTGAAGCCCATTCATCTATCCATTCACCCATTGTTGATGAAGGAGTGATGGGGTAAATTGCCGATACTTCACTCAGAGCATAAGCAATATGCGCTGCAGCGTAATTACCGTCAACAGTTATTGTCTTTTTTGGCATTTCTTTTATACCCTCCATTCTCTATCTCTTTATATACTAAATATAACCTATAAATATTTAACTATCATTAAATATTATAGCAAAAACATTTTTTTAGAAGAGTTTTTTTATTCTTTGAAATGCTATAGAAAAATGAGAGTATGGTGTTTCAAGTTCAGTATTTTTTAAAATTTCTACTAAATTATTGAATTTTGGATTTTCAGGGTTAACAATATTTAACGGTTCATCGGAATGATTTAAATTTCCGCCCCAATCTATACAATTCCAAAATAATGCAACTCCGTTATTTTCTTTTGCAAATTCTATAAAATCGGGAATATTGTCATAATTTTTAGAATTAACAACAAATGCAAAATATAGCCCCTTTATTTTATTTTGCTTTTTTAATTCGTTCAACCATTTAATATTTTCCAGAACTTTTTTAAAATTACCGTTTTTTACAACTTTATTGTACGTTTCTTCATTAGAACCATGGATTGAAACCATTACATAATAAAGCCTGTCCGTTATTAATAGCTCATCACAATTGAATTTGTCACAAAGAATACCGTTAGTAATCAAATTAAATTTTAGCTTTGGATATTTTTGAGCAGCCGTCTTAATTAAAAGTCTTGTATTTCTGCTCGCAAAAGGATCACCTGTTGTACTTACAGTAAGAGAATCGGCATGTTTTAATATCGGTATATATAATTTATTAATTTTTTTATTAAATGTTTCTAACTCTTCTTTACTAAGCCTGCAAATTTCACCTCTGCACATTATACAGCTGGCATTACATTCCCAATCTGCTCCTATACATACCATTTTAGGATATTTAAACTGAAATGGAGAATATTTTACATTGCATGGAGTTAGCCTTATATTATAGTTTGATTTACAAAAACATTGAAACGGTGAACAATAATTGTATTTCCCATTAATAATTTCTTTTCTTATTTTTCTCGCATTTGCTGAATTCCATATCATCCAAAAAGGTTTCTTATTTAAGTTTCCGATTTCTGCTTTAGGCGACATTAAACAATCAGGACAAAGAAAAACTCTGCCGTCATGATATATATAAACTTGAGAAAATGCACCCGGACATACAAATTTCTTTTTTTCTTTTGTCTCTGCCATAATTTATTTCATATTTCCTATATTAGGTATAACAGATTTTACATTGCCTTCTGCTTTAAAATCTTTTGGATTCATTGTAATAGAAATTCTATCAGCTTCTATAGTTCTTCCTTTAGTTTCAATTTTAGAACGTCCAAGAAAAACAGCTTGATTTAATTTTTTTGTTTTAGAATCGGGAAATACGTTAACTTTTGGACCTCTTGCCGTATAGTCTTCATATTTGATAACGGTAGAGCCTGAAGCAGTCATTACGTTTGCTTTTTTATCGAAAGATTGATATTCAGACCAAACTTTAATATTTTTATTATCTTCCGTAATAATGTCTGAAAATACACTTCCTGTTGCAACAGCTTCTTGTTTTATATTATCATAATCAAGCTTTTTTGCTGTTATTTTACTGTTAGCCTGCTTTAAATTAGCATTTCCAATAAGCTGAATCCTCTTTACATCATTATTTTTAGTTAAATCAACAATAGCTTGATTTGATAGTGTCTCAACGTCTTTATATACTATATTGACATTACCGAAAGCTTTCATTACATTAGTATTTTTATTATATTCCTGTTTGTCAGCCGTAACAATAACAACAGGTCTGCCTTTTTCTGTAATTGATGAAAGAGTATTTCCTTGTGCGCTGAATACCTTTTTTAAAAGTGACATTTCTAGTATCTGAGCTTTTATCTCGTGTTTTTTCCCGCCTTCCATTTGATAAGAATAGGCATTTTCTTTAAATTGAACTTTATTTACTTTATTACTCTTTGGGTCAACTTCAACAACAGCTCTTGGGCTTAATACATTTATAGCCCCATTCTTTACCTTTACATCTCCCTCAAGATATATTTTATTATCAGAATCTTTAAATTCTTGTTTATCTGATTCAACAGTTAAAGATGAAGCTGTGGCAATGCCCGATATTAACAATAATGTTGTTATATATATTAGTTTTTTCATATTATTCCTTGTCTATTACATATAGAACTTTGTTTTAGTTCTGCCTTCTATGTGGAAATCCGAAAAATTACTTCCAAGAATTGCTTTGTTTCCATAAATTATTGCCTCGTTCGGCTTTTCAATTCTGATATCACCTATTGCCTCTACATCTTTATCTTTGCCATAATATGTTATTCTATCTGCTTGTATATTTGTTCCATCAGTATATACCAATATAACATTATTATACAATATAATTTCTTTTTTCTCTGCGTTATACGTGCCTTTATCAGCTTTAAAGCTCGCTTTTACAACCTTATCTTCGTAAAAATTGCCTATTATATTTTCTAATAATACTATATTATCGGAATCATTATACATTCCGCTATCAGCATACAATTCCCAAAGCTTTTCACCGTCTTTAGTTTCTGTTACCAAAAGATTATCTATATTTGCTTCTTTATTTTTATATGTTTCATTTTCTATTTTATGTTTAAAAGATTCTGTCAACATTCCTGCACAAATAAAAGCCCACCCACAGGCAATTATAATTATGCTGAAAAGTAAAATATATCCGATATTTTTTTTATTTTTTATAAAATTTATTAGTTTCATTACAACTAATTATTATATAATTAATTGTAAAATGCAATTAAATAATGATATTGTTATGGATAATATAGAAGAATACAGAGAAGAAATATATAAATGCTCAAAATGTGGATTATGCAAGAGCGTTTGCCCTGTTTTTTTGGCAACAAAAAATGAAATGTTTTTGCCGAGGGGCAGATATATTATTTTAAACAGATTTTTTAATAACAAAGAAAAACTTAGTAAAAATTTTATAAAAAATCTTGATATCTGTTTAAATTGTAATAAGTGTAAAGAATTCTGCCCGAGTAATATAGATTCATATAGAATTTATACGTGTTTAAAATTTGTTTATAAAAAATTTAATTTTTTTTCTTTTGCTTTTTTGTTTTATATATCGTTGAATTTAATAAAATTACCTGCATATTTATTTAGAATTATGAATTTTTACCCTTGCAAAATATTTGAAATTCTACTTAAGCATAATGTTAAAAGAAAACCGCAAAAAAACATTACAACTAAAAAAGTTGTATATTTTGAAGGTTGCATAAATAAATATCTTAATCCATCAGATAAGAATGCCACAATAAACTTATTAGAAAAAAACGGGTATAAAATTGAAAAAATAATTTCATTGTGCTGTGGATATCCATATTTATCTGACGGTAATGTAAAAAAATTCATTAAAAATTCACAAAAAATTATAAATAGTATTCCTAAAGACTGTGAATATATAGTATGTAGTTGTGATTCATGTTTTGAAACTTTAAACAGAATTGATGTCTACTTACCTAATATTAATAATTTTAAAAATAAGTTAATTACACTGGATGGTTTATTCTATGATATTGCTTTAAATGAAGATGTTTTATATCATAAACCGTTGATTAGAGAAAATGAATTATTATCAAGTAAAAAATTAAAAATTATTAATAAAAAAGAGAATGCATCTTTAATGGAGAATTTTATATTATTTAGAAATGTTGACAATAAAATTAAGCAAGAGATGTTAAATAATATATTTTATAATAAAGAACAACTAGAAGGTAAGACTGTGATAACGACATGCCTGCTTTCTAAGTTGGGACTTTTAATAGGTTTTTATTTAAAGAAAATCAATGCAAAAGTGTATATGTATTCAGAATTTATTGAACTAAATGAAAATAATAAAAAAAAGTTGACTAATAATCTTTAGTTGTTATTATAAATAAGTGAGCCACAATAGCTCAGTTGGTAGAGCAAGGGACTGAAAATCCCTGTGTCCTTGGTTCGATTCCGAGTTGTGGCACCATTTTAACAGGCTTTTGCCTGTTTTTCTATTTTCCTGGTTCAGTGAGATATTGTTCCAAAGTAATGTTCTTGTTATTCTCCAATTCATTTTCAGTCAATTTTTCTTTAAAATAATTAATTAGTAAATCCTGTTCTTCACCCCATTTCTCAAAATTATTTCCTCCGGATAGATCTACGTAGTCCATATCGCTGAATGTATTTAAAAATGTTTTTTTAGACAAGACAATTTCTTCGCTTGAATCCCAAAGATTTACTATGGTTACAGTGTTTCCGTCTACATTTTTTATTGAATATGCATGATAAGTAGGAAGTTTAACTTCTTTTCCATCGATATTTTCTACGGTTATTTCTGGGTCATTCACGTCTCTTATACTGGCAGTAACTGAAAAATCTTTTCCGCCATTTTTTCAAAATAATTTAATACATCCATTTTTTTATCATTGTCAGATGTTTTTTCACTATTTTGACCGGTTATTATATAAAATATAGCAAATGCTCTTCCTTCATTAATATTACTGTCTGTATCTTCATCATATTTGTCCGGAATGTCGATGTTTCCCGCTTCAATATCTTTTAATGTTTTATTTATTGCTAATTCAAAAATTATCATATCATCATCTCCGGATGAATAATCTTCTGAATTTTTCGCATAATTAATTTCATCTTGAGTAACAACAACATCCCCTGTTGCAAGGTGAACTATTGTTGAACCGTCATCTTGATAATCCAAAGCATTTTTTATTATTTCTTGACCCTTTTCAGTGTAACTTAATGAATTTATTCCTGACAGTAAATAACAATCACCAAAGTTCCCCTGTTTGGTATTACCTATTTTCCCATCTTTTGTGTTCGTATCTCTTGTGTTAGTATCTTTTGTGTCACTGTTACTATCTTTTTTGTTCCCAGTAAAAAACTCAATGATTGAGTCTATAATATTTTTGAATGAGAAATTAGTTGTTGAGGTTTTTTCACTTTCTGTTTTAGTATCGTTAATTAAGTCTTCATCATTATCATCTACACTTAGTTTTGTTTCATCAAATATAGAAATATTATCTGATTCTATGTCTTTTTGAAGAATACCTTTAGTTTCTGTTTCAGAATTAAAAATTTTAATTTCATTATTCTTGTTAAAAGAAATAGACATATAGTCTCCTTTTCTTGTAATAATATATAATCGGCATTTTTTTTAAAACTTTAATTTGAACATAATAGCTGTTATGTTATTACCGTTTAAGAATTTATTGACTGTAAAAATTGCTTTTATTATAATTTTCTAATACTGGCAGGTTTTTTATGGAAAAATTAAAATTACATCATATTGGTGTCGCTGTAAATAATATTGATAAAGAATTTGAGACATTTGAAATATTAGGTTATTCTAAAACTTCAGAGGTTTTTATAGATCCTATACAAAAAATTAAAGGATTATTTATATCTGCTGATAACCAGCCAACTTTAGAATTATTGGAAAATTTATCTAAAGATGGACCATTAACATCTTTTTTAAAAAAACGCACAAAATTCTATCATTTTGCATATATTACAAATAATATTGAACAAGATACACAAATGTTTTGTGAAAAATATAATGCCTTCTTAATTACCCCCCCCCATAATGTTATTTACTTTGATAAAATATCTTTTATGATGCTGCCTAATCAAATGATAATAGAACTGGTTCAAGAAAGAGTTAATAATGGATGAATATATTAAACAATTAGAATATCCCACAGATCCTAATATTTTATTAGGGAAAAAAACAAAAATAAAAAAATACTTACTTGAAAATTTCCCGCCTAAAATTAAGAAAAATATCGCCGTTCTTGGCGGTTCTACAACACATGATATTGTTAAAATTTTAGAACTATTTTTACTATATAACGGCATTGAAGCTGAATTTTATGAATGCGAATATAATCAGTATTATGAAGATATTATGTATAATAATAAATTTTTAAAAGAGTTTAAACCTGATATTATATGGCTTCATACATCATATAGGAATATAGAAAATATACCCTGCATAAGTGATTCTGAAGAAATTGTAAATCAAAAACTCGAAGCAGAATATAACAAATATCTTTCTATGTGGCAAAAATGCAATGAAGATTATAAATGTATTATTATTCAAAATAATTTTGAACAGCCATTTATGAGAATTTTGGGAAATAAAGATGTCTCTGATTGTCATGGCTTATTAAATTTTATTTCAAGACTTAATTTAAAATTATATGATTTTGCTCAAACAAATAACAATTTTTATATAAATGACTTAAATTTCGTAGCTTCAAACTATGGTTTAAAGGACTGGCATGATTTATCAGCTTGGTATTTATATAAATATTGCTGTAAGATTGAAGCTATTCCTTATTTATCACACAATGTTTCAAGAATAATAAAGTCTATTTACGGTAAAAATAAAAAAGGATTTGTATTAGATTTAGATAATACTCTATGGGGAGGGATTGTCGGTGATGATGGAGTGGAAAATTTAGAACTTGGAACAGAAACGGCGACGGCTCAAGCTTATACTGAATTTCAGTTATACTTAAAAAAATTATCTTCTTTAGGAGTTATATTAAATATTAATTCTAAAAATGAAAAAGAAAATGCAATAGCCGGTTTAAATCATCCTGATGGTATACTTAAGCCTAATGATTTTATATGTATTAAAGCTAATTGGAATCCTAAAAGTCAGAATATGACCGATATCGCAGAAGAATTATCATTGGGGACTGATAGTTTGGTTTTTGTTGATGATAATCCTGCTGAAAGAGAAATAGTCAAAACTCAAGTTAAAGGTTCTTGTGTCCCTGAAATTTCTCAAGTGGAGTTTTACATAAAAGAAATTGACAGGATTGGTTTCTTTGAGGTTACTGCATTATCAAAAGATGATTTGTCTAAAAATGATATGTATAAAGCTAATATGGAACGTGTTAAATTAAAACAGTCTTTTAATAATTATAATGACTATTTGCTTTCGCTTGATATGAAAGCTGTTATTAAACCGTTTGAACCGGTGTATATGCAAAGGATTGCCCAACTGACAAATAAATCAAATCAATTTAATTTAACAACAAAAAGATACTCTCAAACTGATATTGAAAAAATAGCCTTGGATAAAAACTATGTTACTCTTTATGGGAAATTGCTTGATAAATTTGGTGATAATGGTGTTGTTAGTGTTGTTATAGGCAAAATTGTAAATGATGAATTACATATTGATTTATGGCTTATGAGCTGTAGAGTTCTTAAGCGTGATATGGAATTTGCGATGATGGATGAATTAATTTTAACTGCCAAAAAATTAAATATATCAAAAATTTTCGGTTATTATTATCCTACTAACAAAAATGCTATGGTAAAAGACTTTTATCAAATTCAAGGTTTTTCAAAAATAAAAGAAGATGATGACGGTAATACTGTTTGGGAGTATGATATTCCTGAAAATTATAAAAATAAAAATGAGGTAATTTGTGTAAATGATTCCGAAAATTAAATTAAGCAATAATCTAGAAATTCCTCAAATAGGACTTGGACTGTGGCAGATAAATGATAAAGATGTAATGACACAAGTCCTTGCAAATGCTATAGAACTCGGATATAGTATGTTTGACACCGCTGCTGTATATGGAAATGAACTTGCAGTTAAAAAAGCATTATCACTAATCCCCCCCCCACACACAAGAAAAATGCTGAAAATAAACAATTAAGAGACTTTATATTCATATCTGATAAAGTTTGGAATACTTTTCGAGGGGATGATAAAGTACAGGAGGCTTGTTCTCTTTCTTTAAAAAAATTAAATACCGAATATATTGATTTATATTTGCTACACTGGCCTGCGCCTAAGAAATTATATTCTAACTGGGCTGACATTAATGCCTCAAGCTGGAAAGGAATGGAGGAACTATATAAAAAAGATAAAGTTAAATCAATAGGTGTTTGCAATTTTACAAAAGAATATTTGCTTGAATTAGAAAAAACGGCTGAAATTATGCCAATGGTTAATCAAATTGAATATCATCCGGGCGTAAACCAAGATGAGCTTATTGATTATTGTAAAAGCAAAAATATAATTCTTGAAGCATATTGTCCTTTAGGAAACGGTAAAATTCTTGAAAATGAAACTTTGAAAAAAATATCGTTTCAAAAAAATAAAAGTACAGCTCAAGTATGTTTACGCTGGTCTTTACAAAAGGGATTTGTTGTTATACCTAAAACAACGAAAAAAGAAAGACTTATTGAAAATAGTAATTTATTTGATTTTGAACTTACTGCTGATGAAATGAGTCAAATTAACAAAATTCCATATTGTGGCGGATTAAATATTAATCCTGATGATTTCGTGGAGTTTGGCTAATGAATCAGTATAGATATGCCGATATTCAAATAGGTCAAACGGAATCTTTTTCCATAAAAATTACTCAGGATATGGAAAATAAATTCAGGGAAATTTCAGGTGATGTTAATCCTCTGCATTTTGATGATAATTATGCAATAGAGGTATCAAACGGTAAATATCAGCAGCATGTCTGTTTTGGTATGCTCACAGCAAGTTTATATTCTACTGTTGCGGGTGTTTATATGCCGGGAAAATATTCACTGATTCATAGTTTTGATGAAATTTCATTTTTAAATCCGGTTTTTGCGGGTGATGTTTTAACAGTTGAAGCAAAAGTTGCTAATAAAAATGATTCTTTAAATCTTATTAATTTAAAAATTGCAATTAAAAATCAAAATAACAAAACTGTTTCTAAAGCAAAAATGAAAATTATTGTATTAAAATAACAATTTGTTTATAATTTATTTATATAGATAGAAGGAGTATATTATGAACCGTGAAGAAGTTTTTGATAGATTAAATGTTGTTTTTCGTGAGGTATTTGATGATGATACAATATCTGTAAATGATACTACTACTGCTGATGATATTGACTTATGGGATTCTTTTGAACATATAAATTTAATTGTTGCTATTGAAAAGAATTTTCAAATTAAATTTAACATGAAAGAAACTGTAGCACTTCATAATGTTGGTGAAATGGCTGATTTAATACTAACCAAATTAGCTTAATAGTTTTTCATACATAAACCAAAAAGGTTCATAATTATGAACCTTTTTTATTTAAAATCTAAAGTATATAAACGGATTATAAGTTCCTGAAGCGATGAAGGATGTTGATAAGAAAAATAAAACTAAAAGCCAAATATTTACAAATATGCGTGCAAATTTGTTTTTAAAATACAGCATATTTTTAAATATCGGAATAGAACATATTATTGCAATTAGAAATGCAATAATAACAACATTATCTATATAATAGGCATTTGCATAGATAATTTTTTCTTTATGTAAATGTAATAATCCAAACATATTCATTGTGTAATCCCAAGCATACTTAATATCTACAGAACGGAATATAACAAAAGCAATTAGAGCAACAATTAGCATATAACAATGCTGAATAAATCGTATTAATTTTGTTTTACCTTCTTTATTCCATTTTGTTACAGATTCAATAAATACAAAAAAACCATTGTATAAACCATGAATTATAAATGTCCATTCAGCTCCATGCCAAAATCCAATGCAGAACCAAGTAATAAGAAGTGAAATGAATAAAGCAAAAACAGATGCTCTTTTTCTTCCTAATTTATTTGTAATATCATCAATGAATTTAGAAGAATTGATTGCTTTAGTAACGGGATAAAACAAATAATCTCTAAACCAGGATGATAATGAAATATGCCATCTTCTCCAATATTCAGATATAGATTTTGAAATAAATGGATAATTAAAGTTTTCTAAAAATTTAAATCCAAAAATTAATCCTAGACCTATAGCCATATCTGAATAACCTGAAAAGTCAAAATATATTTGAAAAGCATAAGCAACAGCTCCGAACCATGCTATAAAATGCGAAAAATTATGCGGATCCTGAATGAATATCTTGTCAACAACTACAGCCATTGTATTTGCAATTAATACTTTTTTGGATAATCCTATAATAAATCTTTTAACTCCTAAATTAACCTTTTCAAAGTTAACTTCTCTTTGCTCAATTTGGTCTGCTACATCATGATATTTTACAATAGGACCTGCAATTAGCTGTGGAAATAAACAAATATATAATGCAAGTTTATAGATATCTTTTTGTGGCTCTACTTCTTCTCTATATACATCTATTAAATATGACATTGCTTGAAATGTATAAAAAGAAATACCTATTGGCATAATAACATCCAAAGCACTTATATTTGAATGAAAAAGTGTGTTTATATTTTCTATAATAAAATTGAAATATTTAAAATAAATTAAAAATCCCAAATTAGCAATTATAGTTAGAACAAGTGATAATTTTTTATATTTTTGATATTTATTAACAGCTAATGCGCCTATATAATTAATTATTATTGTTAAAAGCATTATTGCTAAATACTTTGGTTCTCCCCAAGCATAGAAAATTATACTTGCAGTCAATAATATAGGATTGTGAAGTTCTTTTTTAGTTACTAAATATAACAATAGTACTATTGGTAAAAATACATATATAAATGTCATTGAACTAAATAACATTTGACTTACTCCATATTAAACAAATTATGTAGACTATTTATATTATGATATGAAATACAGAAAATTACTATATCTGGTTTATAATCTAATATTTCTTTTTTATAGTATTTCATTATCTTAAATTCTTCTTGTTGGGGAACATTTCTTACAGTATTATTTCTTAATCTTAGTACATTCTTAAAAGTGTATGAAATAAAGTCACTTAATTGTTCACTCTGACTCGTTCCTAGAAGAATTACTCTATAATCAGCACCGTTTTGATAGTAATATGATTTTGTTCTATGAAAAGCGATATCTGTAATATTTGTTTGAAGCAGGTTTGAATTTTTATTCATATAATACCTATATTTTGTTTTATGTATTTTCTTTTTATCTTTTTCGTTTAAATTAATATAACTGGAGGCTTGGCCATAATTGAATGTTTTTTCAAAATCTGCATTTATTAAATTATTTTCATAATAATTAAAATCATTTTCATTAAGAACATATATGTCCTGATGTTTTTTATTAATTTCCTTCATTAATGCTTTATAACCAATGAATGCTCCATCATGAGTCCAATGATGTTCTGTTTTATAAAACATATAATTTATCTTTGCTCCGTCTTGTAATTCTTTTAGCGGATTAATAATATGCATGTCATATTCTTTATTTAATCTTTTTACATCATTATCAATTTTTTGTACATATGTATCATTAAGAAACATATTTTTTGATGGTACGTATATATACTCTCTAAGAGGTACAAATATAATGTAAAACTCAATATTATGCTCTTTAAAATATTTATTAAATTTAACTAAATTTTCATAATCGTTCTCAGAAATTGCTCCCAGATGTGAATGATTAATTTCTCCTTCAAAAAAAATAAAACCATCTTTATCAATTACACCTTTTGTTGTTTTACCGGTTAATTTAAATAAGATTTTTGTATGAATATCCAGTAAAAACTGTCTTAAACAAAACCTATCATTAAACCAATTGTTATAATCTTTTCCAAAATTATAATTTATTACTCCGCCTTCTTTAATTAAAGAAGACCATTTAGCAAGAGTTCTGTTCTCATTTTTAGAAATTTCATCTTGATTAATATGACTGATAGGGACAAATAGAAATATAAAAAATATAGATAAGAATACAATTTCAATCCTTGATTGATTTTGAACTGTTTTAAAATCAGCAGCATAATCTGTTAATTTAAAAGCAAGAAGGTATGTTAAAACTAGAATTACAATAAATATTTTAAAATCGAATGCAATAGAAGTTCGTATATTTAATTTTTTATTATAAGTTAATATAACAGAATTTCCTAATGGGGGGGGGTAAATCAGAATAGAATTTTTATTAAATGAAAGTTTTCCTGTATTTACTTTGAAATATTTTATGTTATCAAGTTTATATTTACCATTTTTTAAAGTAATATTTTTTACTTCTATAGGACTATTAATGTTATTAAAGATAATACGGAAGCGTTTAGGAAATCTAGATTTTTCAATAGATAATTTTATATGAGAATCTTTATCAAGATTAATACTGGTGAATTGAGTTTTAATCTTTTGAAATTTATCGTTATTTTTTTTGTTTAGTTGAACCTCAATATTGCAAATTCCTTTACCGAATATGTCAAAATCAACAATCATCGGCTTGAAGTCTAACCAAAATTTGTTACATATTATAAGAGTAATAATTGTTATTATAGCGGAAATTATAGTCCTTTTTCTCATCATATTTCCCATGCTCTTGTGAATATACTCTATAAAAGTATCATAAATATATTGTTAAGTAACAAAAGGTAAAAAAGAATTTTTATTACTCAATTTTAAATAAATCGATTAGTGTTGGTATTTCATTGTAAGGTATACAGAAAATAATGATATTGGGTTTATAATCAAGTATTTCATTTTCATGGTATTTCATTATTTTCCAAGATTCCGGAATTGATATATTTTTGACAGAATTGGTTCTTAAACGCAATACATTTTTAAATGTATAAGGTATAAATTCACTCATACTTTCATTTTGACTAGTACCCAAAAGTATTACTCTATAATCAGCCCCTTTCGGATAATAATATGATTTTGTTTTATGAAAAGGAATATCGGTTATATTTACTTTTAAAAGATTAGATTCTTTATGAGTATAATACCTGTATTTTGTTTTTTTATGTAATTCCTTTTTATATTTTTCTGAAAGATTCATATAGCCTGATGTCAGCCCATATTTAAAAGTTTTTTCCCAGTCTGCATTAACCAAGTTATTTTCGGAATAATTAAAATCATTTTCTTGAAGAGTATAAATATCTTTGTGATTTTTATTAATTTCCTTCATTAATGCTTTATAACCGATAAATGCACCATCATGTGTCCAATGATTTTCGGTTCTGAAAAACATATAATTTCTTTTAGCACCTTCTTGTATTTCATTTAAAGGATTTATAATATGAAGATTATATTCTTCATTTAATTTTTTAATGTCTCTATCAATATTTTGAACATAATTGTTATTTATTAAAATGTTATTTTGCGCCGGATATATAGTTATTTTTGTGGGAACAAGCAGAACATATAGTTCAATATTATGCTCTTTTAAATATTTATCGAATTTTATCAACTCCAAATAATATTTTTCATTAACTGAACCTGAATATGAATAATTAAATTCTTCGTCTTTATATAAAAAACCATTTTTATCAAGCATTCCTTTTTCTGCTTTACCTGTGAACTTGAATATTATTTTTGTATGAATATCCAGTAAAAACTGTCTTAAACAAAACCTGTCATTAAACCAATTGTTATAATCTTTTCCAAAATTATAATTTATTACTCCGCCTTCTTTAATTAAAGAAGACCATTTAGCAAGAGTTCTGTTCTCATTTTTAGAAATTTCATCTTGATTAATATGACTGATAGGGACAAATAGAAATATAAAAAATATAGATAAGAATACAATTTCAATCCTTGATTGATTTTGAACTGTTTTAAAATCAGCAGCATAATCTGTTAATTTAAAAGCAAGAAGGTATGTTAAAACTAGAATTACAATAAATATTTTAAAATCGAATGCAATAGAAGTTCGTATATTTAATTTTTTATTATAAGTTAATATAACAGAATTTCCTAATGGGGGGGGGTAAATCAGAATAGAATTTTTATTAAATGAAAGTTTTCCTGTATTTACTTTGAAATATTTTATGTTATCAAGTTTATATTTACCATTTTTTAAAGTAATATTTTTTACTTCTATAGGACTATTAATGTTATTAAAGATAATACGGAAGCGTTTAGGAAATCTAGATTTTTCAATAGATAATTTTATATGAGAATCTTTATCAAGATTAATACTGGTGAATTGAGTTTTAATCTTTTGAAATTTATCGTTATTTTTTTTGTTTAGTTGAACTTCAATATTGCAAATTCCTTTACCGAATATGTCAAAATCAACAATCATCGGCTTAAAGTCTAACCAAAATTTGTTACTAAGTATAAGAATAGTAATGGTTATTATTAGAGCAATAATAAATCTTCTTTTTATTAACATAAATAAGCCGCCATGCTGTTTCTAATAACTTTCTATTGAATATCATAAACATTTAATAACTTCAAATTTTAAAATATTTTTTATTAATATCAAAAAAATTTTTTATTGTTTTTTTAAGATTTAGTAAAATAAAAAGGAAATATTATGAAAATAAATGGTGTGTGTAGTGTATTCAATTGTTTTCAATATAAAAGAAACAATTTTTCAGTATATAATAATCAACTGCCCTGTGATACAGTGAGTTTTTCCGGAAAGAAAAATAAAAATATTTCGGAAAGAGAAAATATAATTGAAGCCGCAAATGTAGGTAAAGAAATTTATAATTTATTAATTAATGGGGCTTCTAAAGCAGATGTTGCAAACTTATTAGAAAGCCGTTCTAAAAATTTATCTGTAAAATCAATAGAGGCTGTAAATCAAATTGGTAGAAATCCAGATGACTATAACGCATTTTTCAGCAGTAAAATAAGTCCTGAAATTACACCTTTGGATTCTGTATTATATCTAGATATGTCTACAAAACCTATGGATAAAACATCAAAATTTCTATTTGCTTTGGATGTAGCTCATGAATATACTCATTATCTTCAGGATAAAGATTTTTATAAATTTTTAAAAGATTTATCGGGTGGTGATGATAACTATGCTTCGTTAATCACAGGCTTTGGCGATTTATTTTATGCAAATTTTGATGATTCATTTATTCAAATAAATATTCTAAAAGCAGTTGAACCTCAGGATTTTTTACCTTATTTACAATATAAACAAATGATACCTAGAATAGCAAATGTTACAAAGCAAAACATTTTAACAAAAAATGGTATAAGAAATACAAGTGAGTTTAGAAAAATTGTATCTGATAAGTATAATAATATAGTAGTGGATGTATTGAAATATTTAATAAACGATCCAAAAAATGTTCCTCCTGAAGTTTTAGATACATTATCCGGATTTGATTCTAAGGATTTTGATAAATTATTTTCGGATGTAAAAAAATACGTACAGTATAATATAAAAAAAGAAAAAGAAGCTAATATGACAGAATCAAGACTTTCAAAAAAAATTTTAGGTACTAAAGATAGTATAAATAAAGATTTATATGTGAATTTCTTTGAATTGCTGGAAGATTCGTTTCAATAGAAAATAATTATAATGTCATTCTTGATTTATCAGGCTGATAAGTGTATTATTTAACTAACTACTTGTTGGAGCATTAAGGTGATAGATTTAGAATTTCAGTTGCAGAAAGAGCGTAAAATAATAAAAATGCATACTGTAATAAAAACAGTAACAATCATAATGGCGATATTGGCTCTTTTCTTTGTTAATTATATTTTATCTAATGAATTTATTTCAGTAAAAAAATATTTTGGGCAGTCCGTAATGCAGACTGCGTCTAATATGAGAGGTAGAATTATAAATTCACTCGGTGAACTTAGATTACTTTCTTTAAAACTTTCCGATTATACAGAAGAATATAGTGAAGAAGAAATTTCCGGTTTCTTATCTAAACATGTTTTGGATTCCGATTATTACAGATTGTTTTTTGTTTATCCCGATGGAAGGAAAATTATATTACAAAGAAATAAACAAAAGGTAGATATAGCTGATATATCAGGACTTAAAAAAGCTATGTCTAAAAGAACAGATTTAGTTTCTACAAGTATAGATGATTCTACAACTTCCGGATATGTTAAAAATTTTGCAGTACCTGTATATGGCAAATACAATAGAATAATGGGATATATTGGGGCTCAAATTGAAGCTAAGGCATATTTAAGAATATTAAGATTTAACAGTTATGAGGAAAATGGTGTATCTGCTGTTATTGATTTAGACGGCAACTATATTATTAAGCCTCTTAATGCCGATTTAAAAGCTGATAATTTTTTTGATAATAATATTAAATTTATTGCTTTCAATAAAAATCAAATACAAAACCTTATAAAAAATAAGAAAAATGGGGTTTTTGTATACAGTGAAGGGATGACTAAATATATAGCTTCTTTTTCTTATATTATTTCTGATTCTTGTATACTTACTGTTGTTCCTTTACATGTTTTAATGCTTCACATTGATAAAATATTAGCTTGTATTCTTGTTATTGTAATATTAATAAGTATTCTGTTATTATTTCTTACTTATTATTCAAATAATTTATTTAAACATAGTGAACAAATAATATATGATATGGGATTTATTGATGATATAACAGAACAGGGAAATAAAAATAAATTCAGACTTGCTGCAAGGGATTTACTGGATAAAAACAGCGATGACAATTATGCGGTAATTTCAATTGATATAACTAAGTTTAGAGCGATTAATGAATTATATGGGATAGAACATGGTAATAAAGTTTTAAAAGATATACTAAATATAATTAATAAAAATCTATCAGAGGGCAGTTTTAGTGTTAGAGATTATGCTGCTACTTATATTATTTTATATAAGTATACTAGAGAAGAATCTATTGTTAAAGAATTTATACAAAATCTAATGCTTGATATTTCTAAATATTGTCAGGAGGAAATGGCACAAGGAACTTTAGGCACCGATAACTCGTTAAAAACAGCACAGCTAAATCTGTCTTTTGGTATATATATCGTTAACGACAAATCAATGGATATTGATGCTATGTGTGAAAAAGCATATATTGCAAAACGTAATGTTAAAGATGAGCTTATTGAAGTTTATAAATTTTATGATGATGATTTAAGAGCAAAACTGCTTAATGAAAAAAATATAGAAGATGAAATGAATACGGCTTTAAAAGAGAATCAATTTAGTATGTATTTACAGCCTAAATTCTCACTTCTAACCAATAAATTGGAAGGAGCAGAAGCTCTTGTCCGCTGGATTCATCCTCAAAAAGGCATTATTCTTCCAATTAATTTTATTCCGATTTTTGAAAAGAACGGCTTTATTCTTGAAGTTGATAAATATATTTGGAAACAGGCATGTATTTTCTTATCGGAAAGAAAAAAATCAGCAAAAAATTTATTTCCTATTTCTGTTAATGTTTCAAGATTACATTTAAATAATGATTCATTTATAAGTGAGCTTCATTTATTAACTCAAACTTATAATATAGATCCGGAGTATTTAGAGTTAGAATTAACAGAAACTGCTTGTTTAGATAATGAAGCAAGATTTATTGAAATTACAAAAAAATTGAAAGAACTCGGTTTTACTATAGCTATTGATGATTTTGGAACGGGATATTCTTCGTTGAATATGTTAAGATATCTGCCTGTTGATGTATTAAAATTAGATAGAGGATTTATTAAAGATACAATTAAGAATGAAAAAGGGCAAATAATTATAAGAAATATTGTTAATTTAGCAAATGAATTAAAAATGATAACTGTAGCCGAGGGTATTGAAACTGAAGAACAGGCTGAATTTTTAAAGCAAAACGGATGTAAAATAGGTCAAGGTTATTTATATGGTAAACCCGTTGATACGACTGAATTTGTAAATTCGTTTCTTAATACGCTTCAAGATGATTCTGTAAATAAGTAATCACTGTAAACTTTTTAATTCTACTTTTACATTATTATTATTTAGGTTTCCGTTAATTTTAACTCTAAATGTTTCTGTTTCATCTTCTGTAGCACTTATAGGAGGGATTTGTTTTATTTTATCCATATATAAATATTTTGTATTTTCTTGTTTAAAAATTATTTTCATAATAAAAGAAAGAGGAATAAATAGTATTTTTACTTTTTTCTGAGCAGTTTTATTGTAATTTCCCCAGATTTCAAGTTTTGCATCTTCTCTTTTTATATCATAGTCACCTTCAATAAATATGGAAAGGAATTTTTGTTTGGAAAACAGTTTAATATCATCTAATTTTTTATTTAAAATAACAAACGAACCGTTAATATCAGAGCTTAAAGCTTTTGATTGCGAAATATCAATATTTATAATATTAGAAATTCTTATTTTGAGTGGTCTATCGGTTTTTTTAGAACGTTTAATAATGAATTGAGTACTGCCAAGTTTAGGCAGATAACCACCCTTTATTGAAAAATCCGCTTTAGCGTTTACATATTTAAGATTATCTTTTGTTTGTGCAGTTAAATGTGCATTTGCTATTCCGGCTATTTCGTCTTTTAAATTAAATACCATATATGCAACTCTATCTGAATCTATATTATTTGCCCAAAATTCAACATTAGATGAGTGATTGGAAATATTATATTTACCTTTTGCTTTTAAATTACCGTTAGCAAATTGTGCCTGAGGTATTGTAAAATCAACAATGTCATTTTTTAGATTTCCAAAAATCTCAATGTTCTCAATCTTAATTTTATCTTTTGATACTTCATTTATTTTGATAAGACCTTGCTTAACAGTTAAGTTAATTTCTTCTGCCGCTTCTTTTAACTTTGAGTTGATATTTTTTCTTTTTTTATGTTTTCTGTAGTTATTTTTAATTGTGTATTTATCTAAGAACAAATAAATATTATTTATAACAATATCGGATGAATATCTGTTAAGCATATTAATATTACTCTCAAAGTCTGAATTAAGATATTTACCTTTAGCATTAATATCCATAATTATTTCATCAGCTTTAATAGAAGCTTCTTTAACCAGAAAGTCCTTATAACGAGAATCTGTAAGTATAAATTCTCCCGTTAAAATTTTCTTATCAAAATCATATTTTAAGTCACCATTAAAGAATCCGCCATCAAGTTTTTCACCAAAAGAACCTGTTACACTTAACGGGGCAAATTCTTTTGTTTTACAGGTAATGTATTTGGGTTCTAATTTTCCGTTTGTTTTTTCTATAAGCCCGTCGCCTGTTAATATTTTATCTATTTCTTTTCCGTTTTGAGTTGAATAATCAAAAGATTTAATATATAACTTATCGCTATTTTTTTCTGTTCTTACATATAATCTTCTGTTTTTATCAGTTAAGCCTAAACTGGCTTTTTTGTAAGTTAAATTAGCTCCTTGTTTTATTTTAAGCAGATAAGTAATTTTAGGGATTTTGTCTTTAATAAAGTAGCTCATTCCTGCATTTACACTGCCGTCTATTGTAATATCCGAAATATATTTTTTTGTAAATGAATTAGTTAATGTTGTGTTCACAAATCCTTTTATTACTCTATTTTCCGGGTTGTAATCTGTTAAATTAAAGACAGTATTTATATATTCACCGCCAAAAAGTCCGTCGGCTTGTGCATTTATCTCGTTCCCGTCAAAAAATACAATAAAATCTTTTAAGTCGATTGGTATATTATATTTGACAGTTTTTGCATGAAGTTTTTTCATTAGGCATTTGCCTGTTATATCTACTTTTTTGACTGTTAAATCAATATCATAACTGCCTGAAAAATCATAGAAATTCTCGAGAAAATTTTTATTCGGATTTTTTAGTTTAAGAAAATTCAAGATAAAAAGTTCAGTATCTCTTACCGGTATATCTTGTCCTTTTATTTTAAATTCATATTGATTATTTACCGTTTTACCTGTTACTTCAAGTTTTGAATCACCAATATTTCCTAAGTTTAAGGTTATTTCTGTCAAATTATTTATTTCATCTTTTTGAGTTTTTATATTTTCGATTGTAATTTTTTCGTTATCAACATTTAATTCTGATTTCTTTATTTCTATATAAGGCAGATTATTAAAATCAAATTTTATATTATTTTGTTGCTTCTTTTCAGCAGATAGTTTTGTTATTCCTTGTTTATCGATATATAAATAGTCAACTTCTATTTTATTTAATTGTTTTTTTACGGGATTAAAATAAATTTTTAAATTATCAGCATTTAAAATTTTTTTGTTATCTTCAGCTAAATAGATATTTTTTATTAATAAATACGCACTTAAATTTTTATGAGTTTTTAATTTGAGTTTACTCGTACTTAATTTTAAACCTGTTTTGTCATATATTAATTTTTCAACGTATGAATTTACTTTTACCGAATTTACAACCAAAGGGAATACATATAAATATGAAAAATAAACACATAAAATTAAAATAAATGTGCTGAATATAAATGTAAATAATATTGATTTCTTTTTCATAAAATAAGTATATTATAATTATGATATTTTAACATAATATTAAATAAGAGCCAACAATCATAATAATACTTCCCGATAATTTATACATAATATTTTTCTCCATAAAAAATTTGGCTCCCAATAAAACGGTAACGATAGCGGAAAGTTGAAATAAAGCAAGTGCATATCCGACATTCATTCTTTCAAAAACAAAATTTGTCGAATATTGCATTAACCCTAATAATAATCCTGTTATAAACATTAAAGCCATATCTTTTATATTTGGAATAATAAATTTTTTATCAGATATAAACATCAATATGAGCGACCAAAAAAGTCCCATAAAGCACCAGAAAATAAAACATATTTCAACGGAAGAAATTAAGATAATTTTCTTTAAAAGAACCGCTTCAATTGCGGTTAAAGTCATTGCGGTAAATCTTAATTGTATATCTTTTCTTTTAAAAACATTAAATGAGGGTTTTTCTTCTTTTGAGTATAGAATAAATTTACTTCCGTAAATAATTAAAATCATCCCGATTATACCTTGAAAAGAAGGTATTTCTTTTAAGAAAATAAAAGCAATAATAAGTCCTATTACACTTTTATAGGAATTAATAGGACCAAGCACCGATAACTCACCGATTCTTACGGCTTTTATCATACATATCATTCCTGTAGTACATAAAATTCCGCATGTTAATACTAAGCTTATAAATTCATTTGTGTAATTAAATTCTTTTATAAGATTAATTTTAGATAAGCATAATAAACTCAAAAAAAGATAAGAGTAAAAGTTAATAACAATTGCCCCTCTACGGACTGAAAGCTTTTTCTGTATAACTCCTGCAACCGGATTTGAGCATATTCTGATGATTATAAAAATAAAAAGAATTATGTTTTGCATAAGATTTAACGGCTTTTATCAAGTATAGCTTCAATTTGAGAGCAGGTTAAAACATTGAGATTTTTTTCTTTTGCTGAACTGTCAAATTTTTTATACAAGTCAAAATAATACAACGGAACATTTTTATCTTTTGTAAATTTATATTTTTCATAATCAAAATCAAGACGTACATTAATTATTCCAAGATCTTTGGCAAGTTTTAAGAACCCTTCAATTTCATTTTCATTATCATTGACGTTATCAACAATAATATATTTTAAAGTTATCATTTTTTTTGCGTTTTCGGAAATATTGATATAATTTCTGATATTATTAACAACTTTGTCAAAACAATCTACACGTTTTATTTTCAAATAAGTATCTCTATATCCCGAATCAAGAGAAATCATTAACCTTAATTTGTTTTGAATAAATCCGTTTTCGATTGATTTACAGTATTTAATTCCAGAGGTAAGAATTTCAATTTGGCTGTTAAGGTAAGAAGTGAGACTGGACAATAACTCTTCAAATTCCGGAGAAATAGTTATTTCTCCTCCGGACATATATATTAATGCGTTCGGTGAGAGAATTTTTTTATTAATAAGTTCTTTAATTAGCGGAAGAACTTTATATCTTGAGTTTCTTTCCAGTTCTGAATATGTGCAATATGAACATTTCGCATTACAAGACATATTGTTATGAAAATATATTTTTTCGATTTTGTTAGAAAAATCCTGATGCTTCTCTTTTGATAAAAAATCGTTAATATCGCAGCAGCCCTTACATTCTTCGGGAATTAATTCTTTATTAAAAGGCGAGTTGATTTTTTTAAATATTTCTTTTCTTTTCTTGTATATATAGTCCCAATCAACATTTTCTCCTTTATAATCATTATAAAATATAGGACCTTTCACATTGGTGCAGCAAGCTCTTATATCATCATAAAAGAAATGAAGAGAGTTTTTTAATAGGGGGCAGTTAAAATATAATTTTTTTTTGAAAAAACTAAACATCTATGCAAGCACCTTTATATTTTCTCTTGAGGACGACAGATAATCTATATGTTCTTGTTTTATAACTTCTCCCGGCATTAACAGAGGAATCCCCGGCGGATAATCAGCTATTACTTCCATACATACTCTTGAAAGTGAATCTTTTAATTTTATTTGTTGAGATTCTTTATTCCAAACTTGAGAAGGAGAATATCTTACAGTTGGTTCTATAGGAACAAACGAATTATTTTTATCGTCATCAGGAAATAATCTTATATTATTTTTACAAATTTCAATAATTGCCTTTTCAAGTTTTTTAAGTTTATTTTTTGTAGTTCCGAGGCCTGTTAAAAATAGAACTGATTTTTCATTGGCAAGTTCATCTTCTATTCCGTATTTATCAAAAAGAATATTAGAAAGTTCAAAACCTGACATATTAACTACTTTTAGTAGAATTTTGGTAATATCGTTATTTTGAGAATAAACTTGTACATTTGCGGTATTTTTCATACTTCTTATAAATCTGTCGATATTTTTTACAAGTTCAATTATTTTGGATTTTCCTTTATTTGAAAAAAGATAATAAATAGAACTTTCCATATTAACTAACAGGGGATAAGAAGGAGAAGTAGTTGAAATAAGATTAAGTGCATTTTGGATGTCATCAGGATTAACGGTTGAATTTTTTTCGATATGTAAAAGCGCACAAGGGTTGAGCGCACCTGCCGTTTTATGAAGAGATTGAACGGTAATATCGGCGCCAATAGTGATTGCAGGTATACCGAGTGCTCTATGAAAATTCCATAATGCACCATGGGCTTCATCAACAATTAATTTTATCTTATATCTTTTACATATATAAGATATTCTGTTAATATCAGTCATAGCTCCTTCATAAGAAGGATTTGTTATAAAAAGAGCTTTTATGTCTTTATTGTTATCAAGAATTTGGGCTAAGTTATTATAATTTATTGATTCAAAAATACCCCATTCAGGGTTATATTCTGGCATAATCCAAACAGGAACGGCGCCTGTTAAAACAAGTGCATTATATACTGATTTATGACAGTTTCTTGCAATAAGAACCTTATCTCCTTTATTAAGAATAGCCAACATCGCAGCTATTATGCCTGATGTTGAGCCGTTTGTTAAAAAGAAGGTTGATTTTGCTTCATATATTTTTGCCGCATTATCCAGAGTCTCTTTTATAATTCCTTTAGGGTCAGACAGATTATCAAAACCTTCAAGTTCAGAGTAATCACATTGAAAAAATTTTTTTCCCAACAGTCTTATCGAATCAGGACTGATAAACTCACCTTGAGAATGTGAAGGTGTCGTAAATAAGGTTCTGTTCATTTTTCTGTATTTTTCAATATAATTAATAATAGACATATTTTTATTATAAAATGAAATATATTCATATACAAAATTATTAAATTATATAACAAGGCGGTTATGGAATATTTAAAGGCACAAGAAAGAGTTGAAGAACTAAAACGTTTAATAAAGGAGAATAATGAAGCATATTATGTTAATGATTCTCCTAATATAACTGATTTTGAGTATGATGAAATGTTTAGAGAGCTAAGAAAAATAGAGGAAGAATTTCCTTTATTAAAAACTGCCGATAGTCCCACTCAAAAGGTTGGAGATAAAGTTTTAGCGCAATTTAAAGAACATACTCATAAATATAGGTTATATAGTCTTGATAATTCAAATAATTATGATGATTTAAGAAAATGGTATGAAAGAATAAAAAAGGAATATCCGCAAGAGCAGGAAATAAACCTTGTAGTGGAACTAAAAATAGACGGATTATCCTGTGCACTTACTTATGAAAACGGTATATTGAAAATTGGTGCAACAAGGGGTAACGGTATAGTCGGTGAAATTATCACGGAGAATATTAAGTCAATAAAGGGAATACCTCAAAAACTTTCTAAACCGCTTAATATAGATGTTCGTGGTGAAGTATATATGCCAGTTACTTCATTTGAAAGATTAAACGAAGAGAACAGGGAAAAAGGTTTAAAAGAGTTTGCAAATCCGAGAAATGCTGCAGCAGGCTCTTTAAGACAGTTGGATTCAGGAATTACCGCACAAAGAGATTTGCATTTCTTTGCTTATACTTTAATAAGTGAAGATAAATCTCTGTTTTCATCTCATCATGAAGCTTTAGATATACTAAAAGAACTCGGGTTTAATGTAAATCCTAATTATTTATTGGTAAAGGGAATTAATCCCGTCATAGAAAAATGTGAATATTGGGAAACAGAGAGATTTAATCTTGACTATGCCACGGACGGAATGGTAGTGAAGATAGACGATATATATAAACAAAATGAGCTGGGTTATACTTCAAGAGCGCCAAAATGGGCGACGGCATTTAAATTTCCGCCCGAAGAAGTATGGACAAAACTTGAAGATATTGAGATAAGTGTCGGAAAAACGGG
>CANQCO010000025.1 GCA_947589705.1 Candidatus Gastranaerophilales bacterium | reverse complement strand
GAGTCAATAAAGAATCAATAGCTCTAACACCTGTTGAAAACATTGTTTTTATTATTGGTCTGTCAAATGCACCAGGAGGCGGGCTATCTATATTTACCCATTGTGCATTTCTTGTATCCATCGGTTTTCCGTCAATAGGTTCGCCCAGAGGACTAATTAATCTGCCTAATAAGAAATCTCCCATAGGTATTGTTATTGCTTTTCCCGTTGACTGAACTAAACTTCCCTGACCTATACCTGCACCATCATATAATAATAATAACTGTGCACTTTCACCTTTGAAGGCAACAACTTCTGCCGGTTTTCTTTCACCCTCATAAGTTTCAATAAAACATAAATCTCCTATTTTGAGTCCCGGCAATTTTACTTCAACTGTCAATCCCAAAAGTTTTGAAACTGAACCTTTATAAGTATATAATTTCGTTGAATTTATAACCTCAAATGCTTGTTTCTTAACAAATTCTATTGATTTTTCTCTTGATTGTTCTATCATTTACTTACTCAATATTATAATTTACCGATTCACCTATAGTATCCACAGCCTCAACTCTAATATCCGTAATTAATTCGGAATATGAAATTACAACAATAGTCGGGATATGACGTTCTAAAAGCTGATATAAAGGAAGTCTGATTCTTGGAGAACACAATATAACAGGCTGTACATTTACGCTCTGATGTGCTCTTATTAGTGTAGAAGCTGAAGACTCTATTAATTCTTGAACCTGCATTGGATTTAATAAAAACATTGTTCCGAGTTCCGTTCTTTGACAACTGTCATCTAATGTTTTTTCCCATTCCGGAGATAAAGTCAAAGCATATAATATTTTATCTTTAGTACAATTAGCCAGACAAATTTGTCTTCCGAGTGCTGCTCTTAATCTTTCCGATAAAATATCAGGTTCTTTTGAAAATCTTGCATAGTCACATAATCTTTCAAATATATATACAATATCTCTGATTGAAACTTTTTCTCTTATTAAATTTACAAATATTTTTCTTAAATCGCTGGTTGAAATAATAGTTGGAACAAGGTCGTTAACTAAAGTCGGATCCTGACTTTTAACAAGTTCCATAAGTTTAAGAACATCAGTTTTTGTCATTATTTCATCAACATATTTTCTTACGCAATCTTGAAGATGAGTAATAATAACATCAACGGAATCAACAGCGGTAACATCAGTTTTATCTTTAAGAAACTCAGTATCCATCCAATAAGCTTGTGTTTGATAGGTTGGATCAATACCTATAACAGCTTCTTTTGGAACGGGTCTTCCCGTAGCATCCCATTGTTCCGCTATGACCATACTTTTTTTAGGATATACTATACCTGTTGCAACCGTATTACCTCTTACCGAAATCATATATTCGTTTGAACCAATTGCAGAAGAATCCATAATTCTAATATTTGGAATAATATACCCGAGTTCATCCGTAACACGCTGTCTTAAAGCAGCAATTTTAGGAAGTAATAACCCTTCTTGTTCCGGATCTGCAATCTCAAGTAACCCGGTTCCGACTTGAAGATTTAATACATCAACCCCAAGTCTTTCATACATTCTGTTAGGATTTGTTAAATCACTCATACTCTTTTTCACTGCATCTAACTGTCCCAATTGAGATTGAACATCTTTATTAACAGATACTATCAAATATGCAGCCAATATTATGAGAGAATATAAAGTAAATGTATACCAAGGCAGCCCTGTAATAAAACTTGTAAGAGCAATTATCATAAGAAAAACAATAGTAAATATCAGACTGGAAGGTTTATTTAAGATTTGCCCTGCCAAATCTCCACCTAAAGAACCACCAGCAGCAGTAGAACGAGTCATAATTATACCTGCAGCAACAGCCATCAATAAAGAAGGTAACTGAGCAGCAAGACCGTCACCTACAGTTAATACTGTATATTTTTGAACAGCATCAGCAGCCTGCATACCCTGCTGCAATACACCAATAGTTAAACCGCCAACAATATTAATAATTACAATAATAATACCCGCTAAAGTATCACCTTTAACGAATTTCATTGCACCATCCATTGAACCGTATAAGTTAGATTCTCTTTGTAAATCTTCTCTTCGCTTTACTGCCTCTTCAGGAGAAATCAAACCTGCATTAAAGTCTGCATCAATTGTCATTTGTTTACCCGGCATAGCATCTAAAGCAAATCTTGCAGCAACTTCGGCTATACGCTCTGAACCTTTTGTAATTACCAAAAACTGTACTATTGTGATAATTATAAATATTACAAAACCTACTATTAAATTACCACCGGTAACGAAATTTCCAAATGCATCAATAACTTCGCCTGCTTCACCTTTCGCAAGAATTAACCTTGTTGATGCAATTGAAAGTACAAGTCTGAACATTGTTCCGATTAATATTATAGAAGGAAATGATGATAATTCTAGGGGTCTTTGTATATATAAAGCTATCATCAAGAGCAGGATTCCCAAAGTTATATTAAAACTTATGGCAAAGTTTATTAATATGGGAGGTAATTCAATAATAAGTATAATTACCAGCAGTATAACAAATACCGCCAGAAATATTTCACTTAACATTGATTTATTACCTTGTTGAGCCTGTGCCACCTGTATTAACCCTTTTCAGTCTGCACATTTAGTGCTTTTTTCATTATTTCCATTTGTGATTCAATTGTTGCATCTATTATCCCATTTGAAGTTTCGATTATAACTCCGCCTTCTTTTATACCATTATCGGGTATTACTGTTATTTTAGCTTCATAAGTACCGTCTGTAAATATTTCAGGAAGACTGTCCTTTACTATTTCTACATCTTTTGGCATTACTTTTAATGTTATCTTATTCTCAGTCTTATTTACTTCTTCTAAAGCTCCTCTTATCATTGATATTATTACATGATTATCATTTTCTATCTCTTTATTAATAATTTTTTTAGCAATTTCAACAGCAATATCCAAAATACAAGCGGATACACTATCAAAAACCTTATCTTTATAATTAAAAAATTCATTTAATGCTGTTTTAAATAATTCAATTTCCTGCTGTGCTTGAATTATACCTTCTTTATAGCCGTCTTGTTTTGCAGCCTCTTTTATGGAAGCGGCATCCTGCTGGGCACGTGAAACTATATTTCTATCCTGTGTCCTTCTATAACCTCTTCTTCTTGTACCTTCTCTTCTTTCTTGCCTTGGTTCAAATGTTATATCTTCTATAGATAGATTTAAATCCGGTTCATTTTCATTTGTTTTAACTTCTTTTTCTAATTCATCTTTTTCTTCAACAGTCTGTATTATTTCAATTTCATTTGTTTCCTGTACAGTTTCAGATTGAGTCAGATTATTAATATCATCTGATTCTTGTTCTTTATTTATAGTATCAATATATTTTTTCTTAATTATCATTTAATTTATCTTCTATACATTTAGCAAGAGCTTGAATAACCATAGGTGTAAAAACCTCTTCAGCCGGAAATTTTAAATCTAAAATAAAGTCTTGTACATATTCTCTTTCTTTTAAAGCTATTTTACTTAACAAATCCACCGGAGCTGATTTAATTAATTTTCTGTGTCTTTTTAAAACCATACCTACATTTACTTTTTGCGGTTGGGGAATTATTCTTCTTATTTCCTCCAAAGATTTAATTATAACTTTATGGTCAATTTTATTTTCTATATCGCTCATTTTCATATAATTTATAACATGTTGAACATCTGTTTTATCAAGACCATTTAAAATTTCATCAACCTTATCCTTGTTAAGTCTTTTTAGAACAATAGCTAAAGCAGCAAGTTTTAATACTTTTTTGTCAACAGGTGTTTTATTCTCAGACTCGGGTAACTGTGCCTGTTTTAATTTTTCCTGATCTTCTGTTTTTTGAACTAAATCATTTAAATTTGACATACTAACAGCTTGTTCAAACTGTTTATTTGACATCTCGCCCTTATTAACTATTTTTTGCAATTCAGCAGAATAAACGGCATTAACCTTTTCTTCTACTAAAGAAATCAAAGTATCTTGAGGCATATTTTTTATAATAGCGAGCTTGGTTGTGCTGAATATGTTGGAAGCAATAACCTGAAGTATATTATTTCTATATTGTACAGGGACCTTACCTTTTATTAAATCTATAGATTTATGAAATGTCCACTCTCCAATAAATTGGGTTACCAAGATAGCTTGTTCTGCAGTAAATTTTAACTGAGGATCATTACTTAAAGCTTCACCTGACATAAAACAAAATTTTCTTACTGTATCTGTAATATTTTTTTTGTCCGCATCAGTAATTGAATCAGGAACGGCATTAGAATCCGGCTGTTTTAATATTTCAATAGCCTGCGAGGCAAGGTCGTTTGCAAATGCTTTATAATCAAAACCTTCTATAGGCATATTTTTCTCCGTTAAGTCTTTTCTATCCAACTCTTTAGTTCTTGAAGAGTTTTTTCACTATCCCCATATTCTATATCGGAAGAAACTTCTTCCACCACATCATCCAATGATATATCGGATTCCTTTTTCTTTTCAAGTTGAAGCTGTTTTTGATGTTCCAAGAGTTCTTGAGTTAATATTGTTTGTTTTTCAATAAGTTCTGCCGCTTTTAAATTAACGTCGACTATTTGTTTTTCCTGTTCGGTTGTCTTTTCTTTAAGTTTTTTAAGTTCTTCCTGCTGTTCATACGAAGAATCTTTTAATTTTTTATGTACAAACACAAACCCTGTAATAAGCCCAACAACAAGTAAAATCAAGACCAGCCACCAGGGATTGCCTGAAGCTTCAACTTTAGGCAAGTTAACTGTTCTGTCACCTGATAAATAAGGATCAATAGTTTCAACATAGGCTATTGATACATCATTAGGCGATACTATCGGAGAAGCTGCATTTGCTATCAGAGTTTTTAATTCAAGTTCTGTCATATTTGCAGGCATTGAATTTGCATTTATAGTAACAGCTATAGAGATTTTCTCTATTGTTCCAGCCTTCATCAATTTTGTTCTATGGGTTTTACTTACACCATAAGTAATTTCTTCCGCTTTTCTGGAATAGCTCTTATTTTGAACAGAAGAAGATGATGAATTTTGAAGTCCGTTAGGAAGATATACACTAACAGCATCTGAACCTTTATTTGAGTCTTCCGATTGATCGCCAAGTCCTTCTTCAAATGTCTGTTGAGTTAGTGGAGTTTTTGTTTCTGGGCTGTATAATATACTTGTTTCTTCAACAGGGTCTTGATTTAAAAAAGAACTTACAGTTACTACATAATTTCCTGTTCCCACCAGTCTATCTAATTGTGTAGCAACATTATTTTTCATGTAATCGTCAAATTGCTGAACTTTAGATATTTGATCGTCAACAGATTTAACCATACTGTTATATACGTTTCCGTTTGTATCTGTAATAGAAATATTTTCAGCTGTCAGTCCGCTGACACTGCCAAGCAATAAACTTTTTATTGCTTTTATTGTTGAATCTTCAAGTCTGTTTGAATAATTTTCTTTATTTTCAACAGTTAATACAACAGTTGCACTGATTGGTTTTTGATCTTTAAGTAATAATGAATTATCAGGAATACTGACTAAAACCGAAGCATTTTCAACTCTGGGCATTCTTCTGATTAATCTTGATAATTCACCATTTACGGCTCTTGCAAGCTTAATTCTTTTATCATCTCTTGTCGAAGTAAAATCACTTTTATCAAAAATTTCAAGTCCGACATTTTGGTCAACAAGACCGCTTTTAACAACTTCAATTAAAGCTCTGTCACGCTGAACATTTGTATACTTTCCTGCTTCTAGGTATACAGTTGTTTTTGAACCGTTTGAACTGCTTTTTGCTTCTATATTACTGCGGGCTAACAAAGTTTGTATTTCAAGTGCTTTACCGGGGCTTTCAGTTGTTATTATATTAAACTGTTCTTTTTGAACTTTTGCAATTGGTGTACCTGCTTCCGGATTAGAATTTTTTGAGCTTACGGAAACTATAATAATTATTACAATGACAAAGAGAAGTAATCCGGCTCCGCCTATCACCGAATACAATATTGTTTTATTTTTCAATAACTCTTTTATTTTTTCCATAAATCCCTAATATATACAGCAGTCCTTGTTAATATTATACTATTATTTCTTCAATAGGGTAACTGCTTAACACTATTTAATTAAATAGAAATATTCATTACTGTATTGTAGGCACTAACAACTTTAGATGTAACTTGAGTCGCAAGACTGATACCTATTTCAGCTTTAGATATTGCAGCCATAACATCGTGAATATCCACATCTGAATTTCCCATCATTTGTTCAGTTAATAGCTGATCAGGTTTTTCAATTTCATTATTTAAATTACTTACCATACCGGATAATACAGTTTTAAAATCACTGCCTTGAGTATTACTTACACCGAATCCTTTTTGCGAAAATTCATCTATAGGCATAGATGATAAAGAATTTGAAAATATGTTTATATTTGGAACCAATCTGTTTTCTATCATTTACTAACCTTTCTTTTTAGAGGTAATTTGCCAATATATTTTTTACATAGTTTTGAGTTTCTTTAAAAGGAGGAATACCGTCGAATTTATCAACATTTCCGGGACCTGCATTATAAGCGGCAAGAGCAAGTACAACATTGCCATTATATCTGTCCAACATACTCTTTAAGTACCTAACCCCTCCGTCTACATTTTGGGCAGGATTATATGGATCAGTTACGCCAAGAGCTTTTGCTGTTGAAGGCATCAACTGCATCAATCCCTGAGCACCTGCCGATGATTTTGCTTTCGGATTATATCCGGACTCTTGCCTTATTACTGCATTTACCAGCTTTTCGTCTATTCCATGTCTTTTTGATATTTTTGAGATTAAATCTATTATATGTGCTTTATCCGGAATCTTATTATAAGGAATATTTGCTTTCAGATTTGTTGCATATTCACTCTCTTCTGAGGATACTTTTTTTGCTTCAACTCTTTTTGCTGTCAAAGAACCAAATCGAATATTAGATTTTGGTTTATTAACATTGAATCTTGTATGAACATTTAAAGAAGAATTCATAACATCTTCAAAAGTTCTTAACTCAGGACCTTCCATCATTTCTTGAGGAACAGATTGCGATTTAACATAATTATTAAGCTGCTCTGATCGTCTGATTGCAGATTGAGCTCCGGAAATATTTATTAAATTTTGTATCATCCCTGAAAACATAACCCATTACCCTTAATTTTAACTACCTATAGCTACCGCCCTATCCGCCATAGCTTTCGACAATGTAATAATAGCTAAACTTGCTTCATAAGCCCTTTGTGCCAATATAGCATCTGATATTTCTACCAGTGGATCAACATTTGATGTTCTTATATAACCATTTTCATCAGCATCAGGGTGTCCGGGTTTATATATTTTTTCACCTAAGGTAGGATCTTCAACCACACCTGCCATCGCAACGCTTCCCGTTGAATAAGGAAGAGTCCCTGCACCAAATGTTGATTCTTTCATCTGATTCATTACACTTAAAAATGAACTCCTGTCGGTTGACACAACAAGCGGTATTTTCCTGACATAGTTTGGCGTATCAAGATTGGCTATATTTCTTGAATTTAAATCCAATCTCATCCCATGTACTTTTAGGCCGTCACAGCCTATATTCATTGCACTAAATATACCCATTACTAACTACCCATATTTATTACTGTTTTCATTTCAGATATTAAAGTTGTCATTCTTCTCGTTGCAATTGTATATAAAATAGAATTCTGTTGAATTTCAGATAATTCCATAGCCGGATCTACCTCTTCATTTGTAGTTTCAACACTAACAGGCGACGGTCCCATTTTCGCAGTTAACTTTGTCTCAAGAGGATTCACCGTACCTCCTAAATATTGCGAAAATGATATATCTTTTCTTTTATAATTCGGTGTATGCATATTTGCAAGATTTGATGATAAGGCTTTATGTCTTTCCGCAATTAAATCCATAATATTTAATGTATATCCCATAGTATTATTGTTTTGAATCATTTAATCACCCTCTTTATTGATTTAATTGAATTGCTTTTGAATACATATCATTAACCGTTTGCATTACTTTAAAACTTGCAAGCATTGAAGCATTAAGCCTTAATATTGTATTTACTTCGTTAATCATATCTATATTTGTAACTTCAATATTTCCCTGTTGAATTTTAGAATGATCTTTTATAAGAACAGGTTCACCGGATTCTGCCGTCAAATAAAATTTATTATTATCGGTTAATTTTAAGCCTTCGGGATTTTGGAAATTAACTAGTGGAATCGTGCCTAGATATTCTGTATACGTACCATCGTTTGAGTATACTTCAACATCTCCGTTTTTTCTTATTCTTAAATTATCATAATTAATAGGAATCTTAATCCCATCCCCGACAAGATAACCGTCATTAGTAATTAAATAACCGTCTTTATCAAGTTTAAAAGAGCCTTCTCTTGTGTATGTTACTTCTCCTTTTGGTGAAGTAACAGGAATGAATCCTGAGCCGTTTATTGCTATATCTAATTCTCCTTCCGTTCTTTGTATAGAACCTTGAGAGAAATCTCTTCGTTCATAGCCTTTTAATATACCGTTTTCATCCATCATTTGCTCAAATCTTATGCCTTTATATCCGTATGTGTTGTAATTTGACACATTAGTAGATACATACCCCATTTTATCAAATTGGAGTTCAGCATTTATTACACCTTTATTAATTATTCCTTGAATAGTTGTCATTTATTACCTTCCTAACTGCCAAGTGAAGAGATAACTCTTTGTAAATTTGAATTTTGAATCTGATATAACTGTCTGTTTGCTTCAAATGTTTTGGGATAAAGCATTGCCTGCATAAACTCTGTCTGCAAGTTCACATTTGAATATTCGTTATATCCTTGTCGGACATTCGGACTTAATACTGCAAGTCCTTCTTGTGTTACTACAGATAATTTACCTGCTTGTTCAAATTTTCTTGTTTTATTATTCAAAACTCTTACTACGCCGTTTAAATCTATTTTAATATCATCCAATTTTTCAGGGATTATCGGCAAAACGAGAGGCGAACCCATATCGGTTAAAACCTTGCTTCCGTCAAGTGAAAGAATTTCACCGTCTTTATTCATTTTAAATCTGCCATCTCTAGTCAATTTTATGCCCTCTTTGGTCAATATTTGAAAGTATCCTTTTTCAGCCAAGGCAACATCTAGCGGATTTTCTGTTAATCCGAGTCTTCCAACCGTATCATCAGTTGTTGTTGAAATCGCATCTTCTCCTATATATTCTGCAAATGAGGATACAACAGGAATTTTTCTTTGATATCCGACTTTATCAAACCCTGCAACGTTGTCATTTGTTATTCCCATAAGTAAAGTCTGCATTCTCATTGCACGAATGTTTTGGACCATACCTCTTTCAGAATATCTTATTCCGCCGATTACTGACATACATTTTTCCCTTTTTAGCTTCTTTTTAATGATAAACTATTAAAAGTCAATTGTTGTCATTTTTATAGTGGAAATATATATATTTTATCCGGTCATTCTCATTCTTTTATATGATATTTTACACACTTTGAAATTTATATGATATTATATTGGAAACAGTTTTACTAATCGGTTTAGGGTATATGTCCATAAAGAAAATATTACTTACATTATTTCTGATATTTACATTTACACTAAGAGCAGAGGCTATAAGAATAGGTCTTCAAACAAATGTTAAAGAATTAAAAATAGCTTCATCCGTTTCTGCTGAGATATATGATACATTTCATGATAAAGTTTTATATGAAATAACTCCAATGAAGGTGTATACATTTAAATCCGGCGGAAATGAAGTTGAAGTAATTGTAAACAGAAAACCCGTAGGTCTTGGAACTAATCAAATTGCAATAAAATTAAAACAGCCGGGGTTTCTATGCCAAAAAAGAGCTTGGTACCGTGGTAATTTTGTCATAAATAATTGGGCAAATTCACTCACTTTAATTAACGATGTTATGTTAGAAGATTATTTAAAAGGAGTTGTACCGTCTGAAATGCCTTCAAAATGGAATACTGAGGCACTTAAAGCACAAGCCATTGCAGCAAGAAGTTATGCTGTAGCAACCACGGCAGCAGGAAAACACGCTTCTAAAGGTTATGACCTTGTTGACACAACCGCCGATCAGGTATATGGCGGAGCAAGTGCAGAAAAATACACTACCACTCAAGCTGTTGATGATACTAAAGGTATTGTTCTTGTTCAAAATCAAAAAGTATTACCAACATATTATCATGCCAGCTCAGGCGGACAGACAAAAGTATGGAGTTCGGGAAGTTCTTTTCTTCAATCAGTTCCTTCTTTTGATTATGGAACAAAAAAGAACGGACACGGTGTCGGTATGAGCCAGCACGGTGCCAATAATCTGGCAGCTCAGGGTTATAATGCCTATCAAATCCTTAATTATTTTTATAAAGATTTTCAATTTGCCAAGTTAAGCGAGAACTGGGACATTTAATTATTTTTTAATTCATCGGGAATATATTTTGTCCAGTCGTTATCCAATTTATCTATAAATTCATGTGCATCCAAAACATCATCATAACTTATGGGTGATGGACACTCTTGTATTACTAATTCATCATCTTCTTTATCTTTTACAGATAAAGTTCCTGTTCCAAGAAGTGCAAGTCCAAAACTTTTTCCGCATTTTTGACACACTACCTGAATTACAAGAAGATTTTTTTCTTCCCGTTTTATAATTATTGATTCTTCATCAAAATCACTCTTGCAATTACTGCAGCATAGACCTGAAAATAGTTTTTTTAATTTTGTTTTATCCATATAGTCCTCTAATTATATAAAATGTTTAAAAAATAGTAAATACGGGTAATGTATAAGTGTGTAGTTATTATAAAAAAGGAATTTGTGTTATGGACGGTCTCTACTTACTATTATTCGGTGCTTTAATGTATTTTCTATTGATTGCTCTGCCTTCTCTTCTTGAACGCCATGGAAATGCACATTAAAATTAAGCTTTTTTAAACAGAACACGGCTTTATGTCGTGTTCTTGTTTTATTGACCTCCAACATTCCTTCTTGATTTTTTAGACTTTCTTTTTTATAAAATGTTCCCTATTTTTCTTCCCATATTGTATTTTCTTTTGAATCTTTTAAAATAATAGAAATACTGTCAAGTAAATTTCTTATTTTATCCGCAACTTGCCAATTTTTATCCTGACGTGCTTTATTTCTGTACTCTATTAACTTATCCATTAAAGCATAGCCTTTCAGATTTTTATCTTCAGAATTTAAAAAATCCATTTGTTCTTTTATTGTTTCAAGTTTTATTTGAAGTTCATCTTCAGATAAACGTTCCTTTTCAATATTGAATCCAAGTGCTGATGTTAATACTTTTACAACAGTAATATATTTTTTAGTTAAATCAAGGTTTTTGTCATTTACTGCTTTATTTAATTTAGTTACGGAATCAAAAATAACTGCAAGTGCCTTTGATGTATTTAAATCATCATCCATAGCTTCTCTAAATAATTTATATTCTTCTGTATTTACAATTCCAATAACTTCAAATTCCCCAGTATATTTAACAGCACTGTTAACGGAGGTTTGAATTCTTTTCCAGCCGGATTTAGCCCCATCAAGTGCTATATCATTAAATTCAACAGGCATTCTGTAATGATTTGTTAATATAAATAGTCTTATTGTATTTGCATCATAGTGTTTTAATAAATCACCTATAGTTATAAAATTTTTAAGCGATTTTGACATTTTTTCTTTATTGATGGTTACAAACCCGTTATGAAGCCAATAATTAACGAATTTACAACCGTTAGCACATTCTGACTGAGCTATTTCATTCTCATGATGAGGAAAAATCAAATCCGCCCCGCCCGCATGTATATCTATATTTTTTCCAAGATGTTTTCTGCTCATTGCACTGCATTCAATATGCCAGCCTGGTCTTCCAAGCCCCCAAGGACTTGGGTATCCGAATTCTTCATCTTTTTTCCACAAAGCAAAATCCAATACATCCTCTTTTTTATCTGATGTTTCAACTCTTGCTCCTGCTATCAAATCATCAATAGGCTGTTTACTTAATCTTCCGTATTCTTTAAACTTTTTTACCCTGAAATATACATCTCCGTCAACTTCATAGGCATAATCGTTTTTTATCAAATCTTTTATTATAGATATCATTTCCCCGATTGTTTTTGTTGCAAAAGGCTCTATATCAGGTTTTAATACATTTAATTCTTTCATTGCTTGGGAAAATATTTCATAATATCTTTTTGATATTACTTCTGCCGTGGTATTTTCTTCTTTTGCTTTTTTTAGTATTTTATCATCCACGTCCGTTATATTACGACAATATTTAACTTCATATCCCGAAAATTTTAAATATCTATATAAAACATCCCATGTAATATAACATCTTGCGTGACCTAAATGCGGATAATCATATACGGTAGGTCCACAGACATACATCGTTATTTTTTTTTCTTCTATAGGCTTAAATTCTTCTGTTGTATTTGAATATGTATTAAATAATCTCATAATAAAAATCCTTTTTTATTATCTTACAACAAAAAAGGATTTTTTTATTTAATCTATACTTTATAAAGAACAAGAGTATTATAATCTTCAGGTTTAATTGAAATAGGAATTTCTCTTCCCTGTGAATCTTCTCTTTTTAAGTAATAATATTCACTGTTACCTTGTTTCATAACGGCAATTTTATATATAGAATTATCGCCTTCTCTTTCATTTTTAAATCTTGTACCGGGTTTCAGTCCATGTTTAAGCCCCTGTTTTACTCCGTTACTTTCTTTATCCAGTATAATTCTGCCATATATATTTGAATCGGTTGATGTGTTTGTTTCTTTTCTATCCATTAATTTTGAATAATCAGAACTTGCACCCGATAAATCATTTAATATTATAACCATAGAGCTGTCATTATATCTTAAGAAAGCCTGTATTTTTTCGGAATTTATTTCTCCCGTAATTTTACCTGAGTTATCTCTTTGTGCCTCTGCAACGGGAAGAGTTACTGTAGCACCGTCATTTAATGCACTTAATTCTTTTTTATTTCTTAAACCGGATATCATATTCATATTATTATAAAAATTATTTACGTTTTTATAATTTTCATCATTAAGCCATTCCCAGCGAATAACATTTCTATTCTGCTGATGATAATTCTTAGCCTTTGTTTCATAGCCCGATAAAGCAACCCTATCTCCTGCAAAATCTGTAGGACTTCCGGGAAGAACCGTCAATAATTTATACATAGAATAAAATCTGTCAAATGCAGGCAGCATAATATTTTCAAACACTTTAGCCTCAAGTTCTTTTCTGTTTGGAATCTGATTGCCGTTATATTCTACTTGATCCAATACTGTACTTATGGCTATTTCAAAAGGTCTTGTGCCAAATGCATCCGCATCAAATTTTCTCCCTTTAAATGTACCATTTGATATTTCTTTTATAGCTTTATTTATCTCATCAGTTAAATCAGAATCTTTCAAAATATTATGAAATTCTGTTCTTAATCTGGTTCCCATTGCAACTGCTTTCGGACTGTCTTTATCATTTACATCTTCAATTTTCTTACCAAGACACATTGCAGCTTCTTTATATGGTCTTAAAATATTATTTATCTCATTTAATTTATTAGCTTCTTCTTGCGTCAAACTCGATTTTTTGCTAAGTGTATCCACCATATTTTTAAGTTGAACCAATTCTGATTTAGACTTATTAAATGAATAGTGAAATAACCCCATATCAAGAGCAAGACAATGCAAAACTCTCGGCTTATCATGGTTTCCTATAAATGTATAGGAATTTGTAACACCATCTTCGGGACTTTGGAACAAGAACCCCGGATTAGTACCTGACCAGCCGGTATCAAGTTTATTTCTTAATTCAAAATTTTTACCTTCTTTAGCCTGCCAAGCCCCTTCACCATTCTCAAATTTACTTCTTGAATATAACTCCGGCAGTAATGAAAAGAAATAATTGTAATTAGCAACAGCAGTTATACCTGTTTCTTCAATAAATTTTCTTTCCGCATCAGCATCACTTGTAAATATTGTCTTTACTTCAGGACTAAACAAATCGTATAAATCCGTTATTTCTGCTGTTGTATATGAATGAGGATTTATATCTCTAACAGTTTCATTATATTTTTTCCAAAAATCAATAACATTTTTCCAAGCATTAGTCATACTTTCTGAATTAGACCTGACTGAATCAATTGAAGCAATATCTTTAGAAGCATCTATTCTCCAACCAAGACCGCCTTCCAGTCTGTCTATAAGCATTTCTGATATTTTGAAATCATTCAATGTTCTATTTTTAAATCTTGATTTAACAGCTTCTTGTAACGCTGAAATCTCCTTTTCAGATTCTTTTAATTTAATCATACCATTTTTTAATGAATTAACAACTATCTGAGATTCTTCTTCTAAAGACATCCCGCTATATGGAATACCCAAAGCTTGAATTGTATATTCGGATTCATCAATATGGCTAAAATCAAATTCACCATTTCCATTTATTCTAATATCCGCTTTTGGATTTAGAGCTTTAATAAATAAGTATTTTGTCAAATCAGGCGTTATTTCGGATATAATATATTTGCCTAAATCAGAAACATTATCATCTTCTGCAACATCTATACCTGATAAAATATCCTGAATAAAAGGTACAACTATATCATTATATATTTCTTCCGTTTGATAATATACTTTAGAATATTCATTGGGTAAATTAAGATTTCCGGCTTTTGAAATATCATATCTTGAAACACCAAGTTCATTTTCTGTATTTGCTTTTTTTGAAATATACGGAGAAGTAATAACACCTAAAAGGTTTGTAGAAAACGGAAGAGTTTCTAACGGCATATCCATTGCCTGCCTTAATATATAATCAGAAACTTTATATTCATTACCATAGCCATCCGTATTAATTTCAGAGCGCATATCAGCATCATCTAAACGTCTTAAGTTATAATTATCATCAAGAACATTTTCTATAACTTCTTTATCAATAACATTTAAAGTATTTTTAGGAAGTTTACCTTCTGTTACAAGCATTGTAATAGCATTATAATAATCATCGGTTGTTTTATTTTTACCCTTAAATTGATTTGATAAATACTCAAGCAAAGTGTCTGAAGTTAATTTAGTCCAATATTTTCCCGAATTAATAGCATAATCTCTAACAGCAAGAGCCCCTCTGTCAAAATTTTCAATTGCTTTTCTTTTTTCACTTGCAGGTAATTTAGAAAATCTTGAATCATCAGCAATATTTCTATAAAAATTTAATTTCGGGATATCAACATTTCCGTCCCAAACTTCAATAGAACCTGCATTACTTTTATTTTGTACACAGAAATTTGTGAAATCTGTCATTTCTTTCATTGTATTTACATCAGACAAATCAACTTTTGATTTACTTTTTAGTATTCTTTTTGCATTTCTGGTTAATTCATAAGGGTCTACCTCAATAGGTACAGGATATACCGCATCATCATGCTTTGTAATATCATATATATTGTCGGTATTTTTATTATCATACGTTGTTAAATCCATTGGTGAATCAGATTTTTTTTGCCTTTCAGTAGCAAGTCTGTCATCATAGAATTGTATATAAGTAGGTTTAGCAGGATTATATTTTGAATTTTTCGCTTCAAAACTTCCGTCATTTTTAACAACAAATGGAGCATTAATAATTTTTAACCTTGTATATTTACAGTCATTAGGGATAATTCCTAAAACAGGACGTTCGTCCGCTCTAAACATATCTTTTGAGAATGAATCTTTACCTTTTCTAAGTAATTCAGAAACATGTATTCCGCTAATTCCTTCATTTACCAGTGCAGCATCAGAAATCCAATTAATATCATGCTTAAATAACTCTGTTTGCAGTTTTTTATAATCTTCTATACTGCCAAATTCAGGAGATACCTGATAGGCATTTTGTGTCCAATATTTGTGTGAGGAAATTGTATCTTTAGTAAAAGGTGTACCTACAATTCTTTTAATGCCTTCTTTTTCAATTTCATCAAGTCTTTGTATAATACCATAGAAATTTCCGCCAAGTTTATTAGCATGAGTTCTTACAGAAGCCAGAGCTTTAGCTCTCATACCTTCATTAAGTTTTGGTTTACCCTGACAATTTTCTATTCCCGGATAATATCCATCAGTCATTATTAACTGCATTGGACCGTTTTTATTTATTATTGCTCTGTTATTAAATACTACATTGTATTTATTATCTTTATTATTGTCAAAAATGCCAACTACACTACCGTTGTCAAAAGCATAAGATACTTTCCCCGTAGCTTTATCCGTTAATTTAAATCTATATGCAAATCCTGTTTCTGATGTAATTTCAGGAATTTCATCCATATCAACATTTATACTATATCCGTTCATTTCCAAGGTTTTTTGAGGTTTTTTTGGTGTATTGACTTCTATATTCCCGGCTTTATCTCTTTTTATATTGTACATTTCCAAATCACAAGTATATTTATCAGGATCATACATATAGTAAAATTTCTGAATTTCATATCCTGTCTTGTCTAAAGCCTTTTCATGCCCCGAAAATGATACATTTCTTATGTTAGATACGTTTTTTGGAATATTCAATTTTGGCTCCTTTTCACATGCAGAAAATCATACTATTTTAATTCCTATAAATGCTTTTTGTTGCTTTATTTATTTTAGCATTTTACAAAATTTTACATCCGATTTTGTAAATTTTTGTATACTTTATTAGTATACTTATTTTCTCATTATTATTATAAATTCCCATATAGCAAATCTAATTAACGCAATTTATATAACAAATTTTTTTATTTTTGGTTTTAAGCTATATAAACTAAATCGGAGTAGAAAAATGGAAGTTAAATTTCCAAATATATATACAAGAAATACAGCCTTTCCCCAATATAATTATCCTGTACATACAAAACAATACAGCATACGGGATAGTTTTGAACATAATAAAACCAGTATTTCTTTTTGTGGAATTAACAGTTTTTTTAAAAAATTCAAAAAACAAGTTAGTATAGACCAGCCAATTCAAAACTTTGATGAAAACGTTTCCGATTTTACTAAAGAACTTTCTATCGGAATAAAATCAGAAACAGGAAAAAATATTCCCCCTCAAAATTTAAAAAATATAATGTCTCCCACTGAGTTTAAAGAATTACTTCCTAATTTAACCAGTGAAAATTTTATTTCTGCAAATAAGGATAAAAAAGTTTATTGTATTGACCTCGATTATCAAAGTAATTTTTCACGAGGAAAAGAAAATGTATATGAAATATTGGATAAAGCTGCCAAATATGCTGATGAGTATTATGCAAAAACAAATAAAAAATTTGTTTTCGCTCTTACTGACAGAGATACTCTTGACGGGGTAAAACATGCGATCAGAATTATAGGAGAAAATCCCGAAAAATATAAAAACTTAAAATTTGTTCCTGCCATTAAAATATCTTATGCCCACAAAGCACCTAATTCTAAATTAAAATATGAAAGCAGTGATATGCTTGTTTATGGTATTAATCCATATTCTGTTACTTTGTCAAATTTCATTGAAAATTTAATAACTAAAAGAAAAACAATGATAATAAGCTTTATAAAAGAAGTAAATACTCTCTATCCCGAATTTTCTTACAATTTAATCGAATTTGCACAGCAAAATAATATTAAATATAAAAGAGATTTTACTTTGTCCAATTTGTATTGGAGAGCAAGAGAATATGCAGAAACTAAAGGCGATACAGCTATAAAAGGACTTTCTTTAGTGCCTAAAGAAGTTGTAAAAGAAGCTAATGATATTATAGACAAACTTGGGGAAATATATATTGGTTCCGATAAAAAAGCTTTTTCCGTTTTAGGTTCTCAAATTATTGAAGACTCTGAAGTTAACAAAAGTATTAAAAATGTATTTGAAACATATTCAACACATGAAGATAAAAAACAAGGAAAGGTCGTTTCTTCTGCCGAAAATCTTTATGATGAAATGATAACTTGCCTGTCTTTACAAAAAGAAAAACCAATAATTGCTTTATGTTCTCCATATTATTTTTCTCATTATTTTGAAAAAAACAAATCAGAAACATTCCCTAATGTTGTTAATTTTATTAAAGAGTTACAAGCTCACTCTGACGGAATGCTTTTAGCATTTGAGTCCGTAGCTCCTATTTATGATTTAGATGCTAATTTAAGAACTGATACAATTAAAACCTTTAATAACTATATACGTAAACATACTGATTTATATGAAGTAGGCGGAAGCTTTGCAAAATTATCCTAGTTTCCCGTAACATTTAAATTATATGTTAAAACTACGTTGTTACCTTGTTCCGATACATATAAGACATCATCTTTAATATAAAGAAAATATGGTTTAGAAACTTTATCCATAAAAATACTAACAGTGCCTGCCTTTGTAATTTTTAAAACATTATTCGCTTCAAAATTAGCGACATAAATATTATCGTATTTATCTATTGCAAGCCCTACAGGTCCTTCTAACAGATAGTCTTTTACGAAATCAGTTTTAGCTTTATTTTTATCAACTTTTACTATGGAGTTAGAAGAATAGCAAGATACATATATATTACCTTCCGAATCAACAACAACTCCTGCAGGAGAATCAAATTTATCTATTATAACTCTCTTATTTGGAATCGCATTAGATATTTTTGAACGCTCTACTTTAGCACTTTGAAGTTCAAACTGTTCTTTTGCATCTTTATACAATTGTTTTACAACATAATATTTTGCATAATCTTCAGGAATATAATTTAAATATTTCAAGACAAGCGAATAATTTTTTCTGTTATAAGAAATTTTAGCTGCTTGCAAAATTGAATCATAATCTCTCGGATTTATTGCAATAGCTTTAGTATAATTATTATATGCTTCATCATAGTTCTTTTTAAATACATATATTTGAGCAATATTATAATAAGCATCGGATAATTTAGGATTGTATTCTAATGCTTTTTGAAAAGAAGTTATTGCATCATCATAATTCTTGATTTTTAATAATTGAACACCTTTTTTATATGCAATTACAGACTGACGCATATTTTCATCGGAAACCTCCTGTTTTGCAAGAACAGGTATATTGCTCCAACTTATAAACATCAATATCAGTATTATTAATTTTAGTAATTTATTTTTCATTTCACCAAAGATTTACTCGGAATACTATAGTTAAATTGTACAGCATTTTCCAGTTTAAAAGCAACATTTAAGAGTTTTGTTTCATTTAAACAATCAGATAATAACTGTAATCCTATAGGCATATTATCGCTATCTAAGCCTACAGGAATATTCATAGCCGGAATCCCCGCAAGATTTGCAGTAATTGTTGCGATATCAGTTAAATACATACTTAACGGATCCTCAATTTTTGACCCCAAATCAAAAGCGGTATGAGGACAAGTTGGTGCCAATAAAACATCAACTTTTGAAAAGGCATTATCAAAATCTTGTTTAACAAGTCTTCTTAACTGTTGTGCTTTTTTATAGTAGGCATCATAATAACCTGAACTCAAAGCATAAGTACCAAGCATAATTCTTCTTTTTACTTCTTCCCCGAATCCTTCAGCTCTGGTTTTAACGTACATATCATAAAGGTTTTCAGGATTTTTAGTCCTATAGCCGTATTTTACACCGTCAAATCTTGCAAGATTTGAACTTGCCTCAGCTGTAGCTACAATATAATATACTGCTATAGAATATTTTATTAACGGCAGGGAAATTTCAATAATTTCCGCACCCATGGATTTATACGTTTCTATTGATTTTTTTACGGCATTTTCAACATCACCGGATAACCCTTCAGTACAAAGTTCTTTAATATATCCGATTTTAACGCCTTTTAAATCATTTTTCAGCTCTTTTGTAAAATCAGGAACAGGCTCATTTAAAGAAGTGGAATCTTTTTCATCATGCCCGGCTATAACATTTAAAAGCATGGCAGAATCTTCAACCGTTCTTGTAATTGGTCCTATTTGGTCTAAAGAAGAAGCAAAAGCAATAAGCCCATACCTTGAAACACGACCGTAAGTCGGTTTTAGTCCGACTAAACCGCAATAACTTGCAGGCAATCTTATACTTCCGCCAGTATCAGACCCTAGAGCTACAGTTGCTTCACCTGCCGCAACAGCTGCAGCACTTCCACCCGAGCTTCCCCCTGGTACCTTATTTAAATTCCAAGGATTGTGTACTATTTTGGTAGCCGAGTTTTCATTACTTGAACCCATTGCAAACTCGTCCATATTCGCTTTTCCTATTATAGGAATTAAATTTTCTTTTAATTTTAATGTAACTGTTGCATCATAAGGTGAAATAAAGTTCGATAAAATCTTACTTGAAGCTGTTGTAGGATAGGATTTTAAATTCATATTATCTTTAAGTGCGAGAGGAATACCTGCCAGAGGTGGAAGTGTTTCTCCCGATTTTATTTTTTCATCAACCTTCTTGGCTGTTTCAATCGCATAATCTTTTGTTAAAGAGTTATATGCACCAATCTTTGATTCAACGGTATCTATTTGATCATATACTGCTTGAGTAAGTTCTAATGCACTTACTTCTTTATTTCTTAAAGCTTCACTTTGTTCTTTAGCTGATTTAGTGATTAATTCACGTATATCCAATTTTCTATCCTCTCATGCTCTTTTGTTAATATTATAAATTAAACTGTTTAGAATTAATAATAAAATTTTTCCAATTTTAAAAACTAATGGTATGATATAAGAATGGCAATAATTTCAGATGATGATAATAAACAGATAAAAATAAAGAACGAAGACACAACATCTTCTCAAACAACTTATGACATGTCTTTTGAAAATAACATAAGACCAAAAAAGTTTGAAGAATATGTCGGACAGAGTGCTTTAAAATCTACACTAAAAATATCAATAGAAGCGGCAAAAAGAAGGGAGCTTCCACTTGATCATATACTTTTTTACGGACCTCCGGGGTTAGGAAAAACTACACTCGCCTCCGTTATTGCAAATGAAATGAACACAAATATTAAAATAACATCTGCCCCCGCACTGGAGCGCCCGAGAGACATTATTGGTCTTCTTATGTCGCTTAAAGCAGGTGATATATTATTTATAGATGAAATTCACAGATTAAATAAAATATCTGAAGAAATTCTATATCCTGCAATGGAAGATTTCTCACTTGATATGACCACAGGAAAATCTCAAACATTAAAATCAATAAGGATTCCTTTGCCTAAATTCACTTTAATAGGGGCAACAACAAAAGCAGGTGCACTGTCCGGTCCTTTAAGAGACAGATTCGGAATTATTCACAGGCTTGAATTTTATACAGATGACGAACTCACAAGTGTAATAAAAAGAACCGCACAAATTCTTGAAATTGATATAAAAGAAGAAGGAGCAAAAGCTATTGCAAAACGTTCAAGAGGTACTCCAAGAATAGCAAACAGGCTGGTTAAACGCGTGAGAGATTTTGCCATAGTAAAATCTGACGGTATAATTGACGAAAATACCGCCAATAAGGCTCTTGATATATTACAAATTGATAAATTCGGTCTGGATAATACCGATAGAAGTCTGTTAAATTTAATTGCAGAAAAATATAACGGCGGTCCCGTAGGCATTGAAACTATTGCTACAGCTCTCGGAGAGGACGTTAAAACTATTGAAGATGTTTATGAACCTTATTTGGTTCAAAAAGGATTTATTCAAAGAACGCCCAGAGGCAGAAAATTAACTCCTTTTGCTTGTAAATGTTTTAATATAAAAAATATTAATGATTTACAACAAACTTTTGAATTTTAGATACTTGAAACAATTATACGCCTAAGCTCTGCAACTGCTATATTTATTGCTGTTTTTGTATTTTGCATATCTTTTAACGCATTAAGCATAAGAAAATCATGAAATACACCTAAGATTCTGATACAAGATACATTAACTCCCGCTTCATTAAGTTTTTGAGCGAAGTTTTCTCCTTCATCTCTTAATACATCATTTTCTGCAGTAATAATTAAACAGGGAGAAAGCCCTTTTAAATCTTTAATTTCTGCCTGATAAGGCGAAAAATAAATATTCTTTTTATCTTCATCACAAGACATATAAGAATTCCAAAACCACTTCATAGCCTTTTTTGTAAGCCAAGGACCATTTTCATATTCATTATAGGATTTAGTATTCATATTTATATCAATGGCAGGATAAAACAAAAGTTCAAAAATAGGCTTGACGCCGTTTTCCTTGTTTGATTTTATTGCTGCAGATATTGCCATATTAGCTCCTGCACTGTCTCCTGCCAATATTATTTTATTGGAATCTATATTATATTCATCAGGATTATTGTATAGATAATCTATTGCCGCATATATTTGATTTAATGCCAGAGGAAATTTCGATTCGGGAGAACGTAAATATTCAATAAAAGCAATACAGCAATTAGCTTTTATTGCAAGCTGTTTTATTAAATAATCATGAGTAAAACTATCTCCCATAACCCAGCCGCCACCATGGCAATATATTATAACAGGAAGTTTCTGTTCTTGAGCATATTTTGCTCTTATAAATCTTATTGATACATTCCCTGCTGTAGTCGTCATTATTTGTGTATCATATATATCAGTTTTTATCTCTTTATAATCCTTTTGCTGTAAAGTTTTCAGGAACTCTCTCGCTTCTTGAGGTGTCAGTTCATATAAAGGTTTTGATTTTGTTTCATTTAAACCATCTATAAAATTTTGAGCTTCTTTATATAATTTACTCTGTTTCATAAATTCCTCCTTTTATATTTTAAAGAAGGAAAAGACTAATTAAATTCCCCAAATAAAATTCAAAAGAATAATAAATAATTTTATACTTGAATAAAACTATATATTTATGATAGTATTTATATAACTTGAAAAGGAGAAGTGGCCGAGTAGGTTTAAGGCGGCACCCTGCTAAGGTGTTGTGTGGAGTAATCTGCACCGTGGGTTCGAATCCCACCTTCTCCGTTTTTTTATTTTATAACTTAATGTCTAATTTCTCGTTGTATAATTATCGACAAAAGCTAAAATTGCAAAGTACGATTTTGATATTATAATTTAACAATAATTACCAAATACCTATTTACCGTTATATCGCTTTGATTTAAGATTTTTGAGGATTTTAGATTATTTAGGATTTTAAGAATATTTAAACTTGCAAGATATTTTGAAGCTCTGCAAATGATTGGAAAAGTTATATATGAAAACGATAATTGCATATTCAAAAAATTAGAAACATTTGCCCAAGAAATAACCAAAAATCTGTTTGATAATGAGGTTTAACACGATAAATGGCTAAATATTGACACTACAAATAAAATTAAAGATAATTTAAATATAGTTTATTTAAAAGATTAAAAAATATATAAAACTGTAAAATTATGACTCATAAATACTGTAAATATTTAGTCAACGGAATACATTTCCATATGTTAGGAATAACATTTTGTAACAAATTATGGTGGGATTTAAATCCTTATTCGGATTATGGTAAAAATGCTTTGAATGAATTTCTTAAAACCAGAGAAGAAGTTCTTAAAAATCTTTTTAAAGGGAGTGCTCCTGAAAATTGTTCTCATTGTACGTATTTACAGAATTCAGATGAAGGTGTAATTTCAGAAAAAATCAATTTTATAGAAATTAACCATTGGAATGAATGTAATTGTGCTTGTTTCTATTGTTCTGCCAGAAAAACTACAAAACTTAAAATTACAACAAAAAGAAATCAAAAAGGTGTTGTAGATGTTCTTTCCATGTTAAAACAGCTTGAAAAATTAAATCTGCTTGATGAAAATCTGAAGTTTTCTCTTGTTGGAGGAGAACCTACGTTACTTAAGGATTTTGTAAATATATTAAAATTTACTATAAAACATAAATTTAGTATAGATATTTTAACTAACGGAATTTTATACGAAAAATATATTCCCAAAGCTCTTTTAGCTTCTGATAATTCATATATGAGTATATCAATAGATTGTGGCAGTAGAGAGACATATAAAAAAATAAAAGGTGTTGATAAATTTGATGATGTTGTTAAAAATCTGACCAGATATATAAAGGAATCAAAAGCAGCTTCAAAGCGTATTATTGCAAAATATATTATTTTAGAAGGAGTAAATGATAATAAAGAAGAAATTAATAAGTGGATAGATTTATGTATAAAAATAGGAATAGCAAATTTCTTTCCTTCAATAGAATTTTGTCATTCGGCAAAAGATCCTGAAAATAATGTTATCAGTGATAATGTAGCAGAACTTTATCAATATATTAAAGACAGAATTCGCAGTATTAGCTCTGAGTATTTTGTGTCAACTTACGATTTTGTAGAAGAATTTATAAAAAATCGTTCTTATAAATTATAAATCATATATACAATTATTAGAAAAAATATAAAAAGGAGAAAATTATGACAAACTTTAAAAATGTTGAAATTGGTACATTACAAGAAATCGGGCAAAAATATGAAAACGGAAAAGCGTTTTTGCATGATTTATTAGGTTTGACAAGTTGTGAAATTTCCGTTAATTCGATGCCAAAAGGTATAAAATTACCCTTTAATCATAAACATAAACAAAATGAAGAAATCTATATCTTTTTAAAAGGTGAAGGAACAATGACACTTGATAATGAAGTAATACAAGTTAAAGAAGGCTCTTGTGTAAAAGTTCTGCCTGACGCAGTTAGAACAATGGAATCAAAAACAGATTTACAATATATTTGTATTCAAGCTAAAGAAGGAAGCTTAGAACAGTTCGGGTTTGGTGACGGCGAGTTGTGTTAAAACAAAGGAAATAATATGGATTTAATTGAACGCAATAAAGAATTAATGAAAAAATTTGAGATAATGATAAATACCGCTGATGATAAATTAGCTGAAGTTTTGGTTGCATCCGATGCGGCATTTAATACACCTGCAAGCCCTAAGCCTCTTTATGGAGGCAAAGGCTATCTGTCTGTTGTTCATTGGATGAGAAAAGGTTTTAGTGATGTTCAATGGCTTATAACAGATATGGTGGCAGATAAGGATAAGGTTGCAGTTAAATGGGATTTAACGGGAACTCACGATGGCGAATTTATGGGAATAAAACCAACAAATAAAAAAATTTCTGTTTGTGTTATGAATTTTTATTATTTCAATGAAAGAGGTCAAGTTATAAATGATATAGCGGCAGAAGGTATGATAGGAATTCTTCGCGGTATTGGAGCAATGTAGTGGATTATAAAATAACAGGTTACCGTTTGGGATTTATAAAATGATTATAAATACAGGCGGAAGAACAGATACAGTCCAATATTACAGTGAATGGCTTTTAAACAGATTTAACGAGGGGTTTGTGTATTCAAGAAACCCTTTTTACCCGACAAAAATTACAAGATACGAATTAAATCCCGAAATTGTTGATTGCGTTGTTTTCTGTTCTAAAAATTACGAGCCGATTTTAGACAGATTAAATGAAATTACGGATAAATTTAACAC
>CANQCO010000024.1 GCA_947589705.1 Candidatus Gastranaerophilales bacterium | reverse complement strand
GGCGGGGCTATGTATTTAAATGACAGCCTCGGAAGATATATTCCTTATACCGCTAACCACCATGAACAGGGTTGCGCAATAGCTGCTGAAGGCTATGCAAGAGTTAATCAAAGACTTGCTGTTGTTAATGTTACAACAGGTCCAGGGGGGCTGAATTGTTTAAACGGAGTATTCGGGCAGTGGACTGATTCTGTTCCCGTTCTCTATATATCCGGTCAGGTTAAATATACTACAACCATTGCAAGCTGCAAAGAATTAGGTTTAAGGCAATTGGGCGATCAGGAAGTTGATATTGTAAGTGTTGTAAAACCCTTAACTAAATATGCAAAAATGGTAACAGAACCTAATGAAATAAAATATCATTTGGATAGAGCAATATATGAAGCTACTACAGGCAGAATGGGACCTGTTTGGCTTGATATCCCCATGAATATTCAAGCGGCTATAATTGATGAAAATAATTTAAAAGAATTTGTTCCTGAAAAAGAAAGAGTTTATGATTTAAAGATAGAAAGAGTTGTTGAAAAATTAAAATCCGCAAAACGTCCTTTAATAGTTGCCGGACATGGAATAAGGTTATCTAATTGCGAAAAAGAGTTTATTAAATTTCTTGATAATACGGATATTCCTGTTGTAACTTCTTTTAATGGTTTTGATATAATTCCTTCAAATCATAAAAACTATTGTGGAAGAATTGGTACTATAGGAAATAGAGCAGGTAATTTTACTTTGCAAAATGCTGATGTTATTTTATTTTTGGGAACAAGAAATAATATAAGACAGGCAAGTTATAACTGGGAAAATTTTGCTAAAAATGCTTTTAAAATAGTTGTTGATATTGATGAAAAGGAACTTGAAAAGCCTACAGTTATACCTGATTTAAAAATTAATGCCGATTTAAAGTATTTCCTTCCTTCTCTTATAAAAAATTTTCCTTCTTTAGATGTTAAAAATTGGCTTGGATTTTCAAAGAATCTTCTTGATAAATATTCATTTGAAAATACTAAAGAATATGTTTCAAAAGACGGAATAATAAATGTTTACGATTTCGTACATACTTTAACAGAAGTAATGCAAGAAGAAGATATATGTATTTCAGGTAATGGTTCGGCTTCTGTTTGTTTACATCAAATAGGTATAGTTAAAAAGAATCAGCGAATTTTATGGAATTCCGGTGATGCCTCAATGGGATATGATTTACCAGCTTCTATAGGTGCTTGTTATGAGGCAAAAGAAAGACAAGTTATTTGTCTTACGGGGGACGGCTCTATAATGATGAATATTCAAGAGCTTCAAACGATTAAATATAATAAGCTTCCGATAAAAATATTTGTTATAAATAACGAGGGATATTCTTCAATAAGGCAGACTCAAAGAAATTTCTTCTCAGGGCATATGACAGGTTCAGGTGTTGACAGCGGTGTAAGCGTTCCTGATTTTATAAATCTCGCACAAGGCTTTGGTATAAAATCTGCAAAAATATCTAATCCTTTAAAAATGAAAGATGAAATTAAATCTGTTTTAAATGAAAAACAACCTATTATTTGTGAAATAATAGTTGAAAAAGAATATGCTTTTTCTCCCAAACTTTCTGCAAAAAAGCTTCCTGACGGAACAATGGTTTCACCAAGTTTGGAAGATATGTTTCCTTTCTTAGACAGAAATGAATATGAAGCTAATATGTTAAAATAATAATAAAGTTTATAATTCCAATGATAAAAGATAAATTACAAATATTTTTAATTACATATAACAGAAAGTCCTATTTAAAAAGAACTTTTGAGCAGATTTTTGCTGAAAATTCGCCAATAAGAGATTTTGATATAATAATTCTTGATAATAAATCAACTGACGGAACAGCTGAATTAATTGAAGAATACAGAGAAAAATTTCATAATATAAATCACATTATTAATAATAGAAATATAGGCGGTAATGCTAATATCGCTAAAGCATTTGAACTTGCTTCAAAAGAATATGTTTGGGTTCTTTGCGATGACGATATTTTCCATTGGGAATGTTTTTCTGAGATTGAAAAAGCAATTTCTGACAGTTATGATTTGATTATGACAGGATATACACCAAATGTTAATTGTAATAGTGTATATGATATATTATTTCATTTGACCTTTTTGCCTTTTGGAATATATAAAACATCAATTTTAACTGACGATGTTATGAGAAATATATATGATAATATAATTAATATATTTCCTCATTTAGTTCCTGCAATTTCTGTTATAAAAAATAAAGGACGTATTTATCTGCCATCAGGTTCAATAGTTCAAAATGGAATAGAATATGCAATAAAAAATAATATTTCTAGCTCTTTCTATTCTTATTCAAGAGGAAATAATGAAAAAAATTTGTTTCCAATAACTCAAAATATGACTTGGTTTATAGGATATGTAAATTCATTAACCTTATTAAATGATAAAAAGGCTATAATGCATTGTATTTTTTCGGCAATGAATTGTAATTTACTTGAAAATAATATTTTTGATGTTGCTCGTATTGTCGTATTTCAATCTTTGAAAGATAATTTAAGTACTAATCTTTATTATGATTTTTATTTAAGAGTAAACTTATGGGTAAAGTTAATATTAATATATTACCGTTATTCACCTATTTGTTTTTATAAAACAGATAAAGGTATTAATATACAAATATATAATAAAATAAAATTTAGAGTATTTCCTAAATTATAAAGTAAAAAAGGAAAAATATGTTAAGTAAAAAAAAATTGTTGAACAGAATAAAAGAAAACCAATTTGTAAAAAACTATAAAAGAATGTGGCCGTATGTTAAACCTTTTTGGTCAAGGGCGTTAATGTCTGTATTAATATCAATACCAATAGGTTCATTGGACGCTGTTATTGCTCTTTCTTTAAAACCTTATATGGATTTAGTAATGGTTGAAAAAAGTGTACAATCTCCTTGGTATATTCCGATAGGAATTGTTGCATTTACTAGTATTCAAGGAACTTTAAATTATTTGGCTACATACTTAAATACTTGGGTAGGATGGAAAATAACCAATCTCTTAAAATATGACTTATACAAAAAAATGCTTACTTTTGAACCTAATTTTTTTAATACAAAAAATTCAGGTGATGTAATGTTTATGTTTAATAATAATGCAGATATAGCTTGTTGTGGATTGTTAGATAACTTAAAAGTGTTTACTCAAAGGCTATTTTCATCTATTTCGTTAATATGTGTATTATTTTATAATTCCTGGCAATTGGCAATTATAGCTGTTGTCGTTTTAGGCTGTGCATTTGCTCCTGTAGGTTCCATTAGAAAACGTATTGATGCTGTTATAAGTAAAACAGTTCAGGCTGATTCTGCTATTTTGACGGTTTATAATGAATCTTATTCCGGTAATAAAACAATCATTTCTTATAATCTTGATAAATATATGAAAGAAAAATTTAATAATGTTTTAAAAAATATATTTAATTTAAGAATAAAAATGATTCAAAGAACATCTTGGCTTTCTCCTATGATGCATATTGTAGTATCTGTTGGTATTGGTGTTGCAATTGGTTATGGTTCTCATTTAATATTGACAAAACAAATTACATCAGGTAACTTTGTTTCATTTATAACTGCTTTAATTATGCTTTATACTCCGTTAAAAAATATTGGCAATAATTTTAATCAAGTTGCATTTTCTTTTATGGCTATAGATAGGGTTTTTGATATTTTAAATGCTAAACCTGCAATAATTGATTGTGATAATCCTGTTGAATTTTATAGTGATTATAAAAAAATAAAGTTTAATAATTTGTGTTTTGAGTATGTTAAAAATACTCCGGTATTAAAAAATATTAATTTAGAAATAAAAAAAGGTGAAACAGTTGCACTAGTCGGTAATTCTGGTGGTGGTAAAACAACTATTATAAATCTTATCCCCAGATTTTATGATGTTACATCCGGTTCTATTTCAATTGATGATGTAAATATCAAACAAATATCTCTTAAATCATTAAGACAAAATATTGCAGTTGTATTTCAAGATAATTTTTTATTTTCTGGTACTATCAGAGAAAATATAATGCTAGGTAATGAAAATGCAACGGAAGAAGAATTTAATAAAGCTTTGAAAATGGCATATCTGGATGATTTTATAAAAGGTTTAAAAAATGGGGCAGATACACAAATAGGTGAACGTGGCATATTGTTATCAGGCGGGCAAAAACAAAGAGTTGCTATAGCAAGAGCTTTCCTTAAAAATGCACCTATTATTATTTTAGATGAAGCTACTTCTGCGCTTGATAATAAAGCTGAAGCTATTGTTCAAAAAGCTATTGATAATCTTATGCAGGATAAAACTGTATTTGTTATTGCACACCGGTTATCTACCATTCAAAATGCAGATAAAATTGTTGTAATTAATCAAGGAAAAATTGTTGAATCAGGCACCCATTCACAACTCCTTGAAATTCCTAACGGTGCTTATAAATCATTATATAATATGCAGTTTAAAAAAACACAGAAAACTGAAGTTATTTTAAATACTCATTAAAAAAGCTTTCTATTTTATCAAACGGAATGACATCAGTCTTGTCATATAAATCAGTGTGAGATGCGTTTTTAATAATTAAAAGTTCTTTATTGTTTCCTTTTAATTTTTTAAATGCGTCTTCACTAAAGTATCTGCTGTGAGCTTTTTCTCCGTGAATCATAAGAACAGCACTTCTTATTTCGGGAGAAAATGTTAAAATAGGTTGATTAATAAAAGACATACATCCTACAACATTCCAGCCTTCATTAGAGTTTAATGAACGTTTATGATAACCTCTATTAGTTTTGTAATAGTCATAGTAATCTTTAACGAAATAAGGTGCATCATCAGGAAGCGGGTCAACAACTCCTCCTGCTCTTTTATAAAATCCGTTCTTATAATCTTCTGTTCTTTGGTTATTTAGATTCTTTTTCATTTCATAACGTGCATTTTCATCGGTTTTATCAAAGTAACCAAAAGCATTTACTCTTGACATATCGTACATTGTTGAAGTAACAGTAGCTTTGATTCTGGTATCAAGTCCGGCAGCATTAAGAGCCATACCGCCCCAGCCGCATATTCCTATTATGCCGATTTTTTCAGGGTCGACATTGTCTTGCACGGATAAAAAATCAACGGCAGCCATAAAATCTTCCGTATTAATGTCAGGTGAAGCCATATATCGAGGTTCACCTCCGGATTCTCCCGTATATGAAGGGTCAAAGGCTATAGTTAGGAATCCTCTTTTTGCCATTTCTTGAGCGTAAAGTCCCGATGATTGTTCCTTTACGGCACCAAATGGTCCTGATATTGCTATAGCAGGAAGCTTTTTGTTGTTTGTTTCTTTAGGAATATACATATCTGCAGCCAATGTTATTCCGTATCTGTTATGGAAGGTTATTTTTTTATGCTCTATCTTATCACTTTTTGTAAAGACTTTATCCCAATCATTGTTAAGTTTAATATTTTTTGCTTCACTCATATTAAAACCTCCTAAAACTATAGTTAACATTAAGCTTAAAACCAAAATTTTCTTGAGCATTTAAACCTCGATTTCTTTAATTATTTTAGCAGGATTTCCAACTGCAATGCAATTTTTTGGCACACTTTTTACAACAACACTGCCAGCTCCTATAATAGCACCATCTCCTATTTCAACACCAGGCAATATAGTACAGTCTGCTCCTATCCACACATCATTACCGATTTTTACACAATTTGGAGTTAAATTTCCTCTCGTTTTAGGATTTATATCATGATTTAACGTAGCTATAGTTGTATTATGACCTATTAAAACATTGTTTCCGATAAATATTCCGCCCTGATCCTGAAATCTGCAGCAGGAATTTATAAATACATTTTTACCTATTGTAATATTTTTTCCGCAGTCAGTATAAAACGGAGGAAATATTCTGAATGTTTTATCAATCTTTTTCCCTGTTAACTTTGAAAATATTTCAATAATTTCTTCGGGTGTATGATATTTATTATTTAAATCTGTAGTAATTTTTAGCGCTTCTTGACTTAATTTGTGAAATATATCAAATATTTCGGAATCTGTTGTAACATGCCTTCTTTCAGACATAACTTTTCTAAAATCATTTATATTCATAACTATACAAACTCTAAACTAAAAACGGAGAAGGGGGGATTCGAACCCCCGGCAGAGTTGCCCCTGCACAAACGTTCCAGGTTTGCACCTTAAACCACTCGGACACCTCTCCGTATCCTTTTAGTATTTATAGCAAAGAATTTCTATACCGTCAATAATTTTTAGTTATTTTTTTGTTCTTTAAATAATTTTTCTAATTGTTTTATCATTATTGAATAGTATTTTAACTCGTAATCATTAGCCCTGTACAAAATTTTTAGAATACTGTTTCTTAAAATATTATTTTCAATATTTAAATCATTGTCAAAATCTTTCATTCCAACACCTAAAACTTCCATAATTTTGACAAAATTTTCAAACATAGGATAATGTATTCCTGTTTCTATTTTAGAAATTTGTTTTTCAGTTAATCCTACTTTTTCGGCTAAATCATTTTGGGTCATTCCCCTTAAAATTCTAAATTTTTTTATTTGTTCACCTAATTTGATTTTTGTATTTTTCATTGTTTTGTCCCAGACACATGTAGTATTATCCTGCATTACAGCCATAATTAAAACATATTTTAACGCTAATTTTGATTTTTTAAATTCCGCCTTTAACTATTATTATAGGCATACTATATTATCTTTTATTTATTTATTAGGTTATAATTGTTTTATGAAGAAATTTTTTATAATTTCGGTTGTATTTATTATATTTGGTTGTGCTTTTATATCATTCAAAAGCACATCAGTATTTAAAATACTTGATGTGAAATCTCCTGTAAGTATCTATATAGATTTAAATAAAAATTTTATTTTTGATGAGAAAACACCTTTTTTCTATGACAATATATTCTTTATTGAATCATCTAAAAATTATTCTGATGATAATATTTTAAAAAATCTTACCTTTGAACAAAAATTTATTTTGGAGTATATGGCTTATGATTATGCAAATTCACTTTTAAAGAATAAATTTGTTAGTTTAAAAGGTAATGATATATATATAAATGCCAAGAGTTATAAAAAATTGCTCTTATCTTCCGATTTATTTTTCACAAATGATAAATTTTCTAAAGAAAAAATTATTAATAAAGCTAATTCTTTTGATATTAATAGTTATTATATTCTTAATTTAAAAAGTAAAAAAATTCATAAGCTTTCTTGTAATAACGGTATTTCATCTAAAAAATTTAAATTAATTAGTGCAAATGAGACAAATAAATACAATAAGGCTAAATGTTGTTTTAATAATGACAATAAAATTAAAAAAAACATTAAAAATTATCATATACAAAAAGTATATATTAAAAATACTTTTTCATCTGATAACATAAGTATATATTTCTTAGATTTAAATTCAACCTTTAAACCTGATAATAAATGCCTGACAAGTTCTTGTAAAGTATTGAAAAAAGAAATTGACAGTGCTAAAAGTTCTATTGATTTTGCCCTATACGGGTTTAACAACCAGCCTGTTATATATAAAGCATTGATTAATGCAAAATCAAGAGGGATTAAAATAAGATGGGTTTCTAATTATGATAATGACGAAGATAAATATTATCCTGATATCGAAAAATTAAAAACTGTCTTTCCTGATTTTAAAACTAATCAATTTATTCAGTTAAAAAACAAATCAGGAATAATGCATAATAAATTTTTCATCTTTGATAATAAAAAAGTTTTTACAGGTACTGCAAATATTACTTCTACAGATTTATCGGGATTTAATGCCAATTATTCAGTTTTAATTAATAATTCTGCTGTGGCAAAAATATATTTAACTGAATTTGAGCAGATGTTTAACGGTGATTTTGGCATAAATAAAAATGAAATTCCAAATAATTCTGTTATTATAAATAAAAATACTTCTTTAAATATATTATTTTCGCCGCAAAATAATATAATCAATAATTACATTATAAAATTAATTGATAATTCAAAAAATTATATTTATATTTCAGCATTTTTTATTACACACAAAGGAGTAGAGGAAGCCCTTAAAAAAGCAAAAGCAAAAGGTGTTGATATTAAAATTATCAATGATGCAACTAATGCCCGTAATAAGTATACAATTCATAAAAATTTAAGACTCGCCGGAATAAAAGTTAAAACCGAAAACTATGCGGGGAAAATGCACATGAAAACTATGGTTATTGATGATAAATATTCTGTTATCGGTTCTATGAATTTTACTTCAAGCGGAAATAAGAGAAATGATGAAAATGTAATTGTTTTTCAAAATATTGAAATTGCAAAATATCTGAAATCAACATTTATATATTTATGGAATAAAATACCTGATAAATATGAAAAATATGACCCTAAAGCAGAATCTTTAGAATCTATAGGTTCTTGTTATGACGGAATTGATAATGATTTTGACGATAAAATTGATTTTGCCGACGAAGGATGTGTTATAAAAAAATAATTTAAATTTTTTCTTTATCTTTTAAATATTTTTTATAATTTTTCTTTTTTGTTTTTTTCGTTTTATTTTTCTTTCCAAAATTTTCCGGATTATTTAAAATAGATTTTTTAAACTTAATATCAGAATCTTTTGTTCCAACAAGCATAGAAATAAAGAACATAGTATTTTGTCTTAATGCGTCATAACCAACGGTAAGTCTGGCATAATCAGGTCCGACGCTAACCAGAAATCTGTTTTCTTGAAAGAGGTCATCACTTTTAACATCTCTATTCATAGCTATAGAGGCAAGATAACCTAAAGATAAATATTTACATACTCTTAAGCTTTCAACAATAGTAATGTTATTACGTCCATATCTGTAACGGTCAAAATCAAATGGGGTTTGTCCGGCTCCTGCTGTTTGCATATACATTAAAGCTTGAGTCCAAGGTCCTATTTTTGTATTTAAAGAAGGACCTATTCTGAAAAGACCAAGTACATCGCCTGTCGTATAAACGCTGGCTGCTGTTTGTGCAACTATTCCTGTTCCAACTTTGATATTTCCTTCCTCATTTGAATAACTAAACAAAGGTTTATAAGTTTGTGTCATCCATCTGAAACGCCATTCTACATCATTAAATCCTGTATGTTTTTTGAGGTTATCAACAAACGCACCTGCTGAATACATTTGTGAAAATGTTAATTTTAAATCTTTTACATAATCACTTCTTGAATAAGTTAAATTTGCAGAATATTTTGGTTTCCTATATCCTAAAAACCATTCATTTTCATTAGTTAATCGAGAATAATTTAACATTAATCCTGGGGCTAGTCTTTGTCTGCCTCGAATTAAAAATATATCTTTTGATGTGCCATAAGCAAATTCAGTCATATTAGTTTCATTTCTATATCTTGCTATGGCACCTATACCTGTTTTCTTTTTATATGTTAAAATTGGTGATAATTTAAGAGTAGATCCGCCGGGTACATTCAAAACTATAGCCGGACCTATATGAACTCCAAGTAAGCTTTGAGAACCTATTTCCGGAAAATTAGATTCTATGACTGTATTTTTCTTATTTGAAACAATTCTAGCAGAAGGTATTGCAGCTATTCTCAGCTTTTTTAAATATAAATCCGCATTTTTTATTGTAATTACTTCATGATCTTTTTTTGAATCTATATATATTGTTTTTGCTTTCAGAGAATATACACCGTTTGGAGAATTTTTGCTGTTGTCAAAAGCTTTAGATATAACACCGCTTTGATCAACATAACTTGCAAAAGAATTTGCTCTAAATGATAAAACTTCATTACTTAATACTTTAGCAACTCCGTCATATTCTTCTATTTTATCAGAATATACAAATGCCTCTTTTGCACTTAATCTTATATCATCTGTATTTGTAATAGGATTTTCTATCCAGCCTTCCGGTTTATTTAAATCGAGTTTAATAAAATCTCCTTCTGTTACTGTACCGTTTGAGGTTAGAACAACATCTTCATTTGCTTTTAAAATATTTCTGTCATAATTAAATACTATTTTATTTGCTGTTAATATAGTACTTTCTTTTTTAAATTCAACTTTTGCATTTCCTATTGCTTCAACTTCATATCTGTCAGGATAATATTCCATATAATCAGCAGACAATTCTATTTGAGGATTTTCAGCTTCATTTTTATAATCTTCATTTTGTTTCTTTTTTCTCCAGCTAAAAAACGGTAGTTTATCTTTTATTGAATATTGCTCATCTTTACTTTCATTGGCTTGTTTATAAGACTGGTTATAAGAAGGACTTATAAAAGAGTTCTTTTTCTTTAACTCTAAATCTTCAAGCTTTGTTTTTTCTTTTTCCTCTTTTTCAAGTTCTCTAACTTTTTGCTCGCCTGTTAACTGCTTAAAATTTTTCTTTTCTTTTTCTAAATTATTTACATTTAACTCGTCATTATTTTCAGAAGCAAGTTCATCACTATTTTTAAGTTTTTCATTATCTGTTTTTTTTACTTTTAGTTTTTGAGCTTTTTTTTCTTTAAGCATTATACATTTTGATTTTATAATTGAGATAATTGAATTTTTGTCTTCATTTTTATCTTCCTGTTCAGGAATATAAGTAGGATTTAACGAAGAATAAAAAGGGTCGACACCCAGTTCCGGATAAAAATCCATAGCTTTTGCCGAATTTATTGATATATATATTAAGAATAATATTAAAAATATCTTTTTCACTTTTCTACCTATAAATATTTGTTTGGATTTTGATGATGACCGTTAATACGAACTTCAAAGTGGCAGTGAGGACCGGTTGAGTATCCTGTTGACCCAACAAAGCCGATTACCTGACCTCTTTGGACATATTGGCCTACAGATACATTCTGCCTTGACATGTGCGCATATAATGTAGTTGTTGGTTTACCTGTGCATGAACCGTGGTCAAGTATTACAACTTTTCCATAACCGCCGTACCAGCCTGAATATATTACTTTACCGGAGTTTGAAGCTTTAATAGGTGTTCCTAATGGTGCTGCTAAATCAAGTCCGGTGTGGAATATTCTTGTTTTAAATATAGGATGTACTCTCCAACCATACGGAGATGTAACTCTTGCACCTTGTACAGGCCTTAAAAATCCCGACCCTGCTACTACATTACTTCTTGCTGTTGAATTATTTATTATTGCCGTTAATCTGTCAGATAATCTTTTTAATTCTCTTTCCGAGCGTTCATAGGCTTTCTTATCCTTTTGAATTTTTTCTATCATATTTTTATTTTGTTTGATAGTTGTTTGTATAGTCGAGTTTTCTTTATCTATTACTTTTATTATTCCGGAAAGTTGTCTTTTTTCATTTTCGAGTCTGTGCTTCATTAATGCTATTCTTCTTGCTTCATCGCGCAAATTGCTCATTTTCTTTTTATCAGATTGTATTATTAAATTTTGATAATATACTCTGTCTAAAAAGTCTGTAATGCCTGACGTTGATAAAAATAAATCCAATATAATCGAATGCTGATTTTTATATATACATCTTATTCGTTCGGCAGTTTGTTTGTTTCTCTGATTGTACTCAGCTAAATAACTGTCTAATTCTCTTTGCAGACTTATTATGTTGCTTTGCTTTTTATTAAATTCCTGTTTTGATTCCTGCAGCGCCTTTTGGTTTTTTTCCAATTTTTGTTGATTTCTACTTAATTCGTTTGTTTTATTAATTTCTAATTTTGAAAGTGCATTGATTTTTTGTCTTATTTCTTTTCTTTGCATTTCAACATTTTTTACTTTTTGCGAGTTAGTTGTTGCAGCAAAAACTCCACCTATGTTTGTAAATAGGAAAATTATACATAAAATAAATACTTTTACTCGCCTTGATTTCATTCTATTTCCTGTTTTAACTGATTACCAGAAACAGCATTGATCCCAATGTCCAGAGTAAAAAACATATTATAATTGCTGATATTATTAATTTTCTTTTTTCTCTAAAAAATTCCATATTATATCCCCAATTTGTATTATTGTACTAATATAATTTTAACCTAAAAAACAAACTAGACAAATATATTAAGGAGTTTTTAACATTTTATCCTGTATATTTCTTTTTCTGTAATAATTATGTCACATTTTTCATCAAAAGAATTCGGGTATATACTGTCAAAAAATAAGTCTGAATATGTAAAGATAATTTTAATCGGATTATGTTTTAATGTCTTGAGAAATCTGTCATAGTAACCCTTTCCCCATCCAATTCTGTATCCGTTTTTATCGGCAGCTAATGCTGGTATAATTATTAAATCAATTATTTCTCTATTTACAAAATCTGTATCAGGCTCTTTTATTTTGTATATATTTTCTTTTAGTTTATTTTTACAATATGGACATATTAAAAGATTATCTTTTTCAATTTTTGGCATGTACCAGTTTTTTGTTCTATCATTAAATAAGTCATGAGTATAAATCTCGTCTTTAAAAGAATAATAACAGCATATATTTTTAGCACGGGAATATTCATCAAGGCTTTTAAAGTTTTTTATTATTTCATTGCTTAATTCTTTAATATTAAGTTTTTTTCTTGTATTTTTAGCAAATTCTCTTAATTGATTTTTCATATTAAAATTAAACAAAAAAAAGGACTTTTAATAAAGTCCCTTTTTATATAATTAATTACATTATTTTATATTAGAAAAAGTCCAAGCATCACTGGCAGGAGTGGTAGCAGCCTGATAATCAGTATCAGAAACACCGCCCTCGTTTGAACCGTGAGCAATCGGTTTATAAAGTCTGTTATAATACTCTATAACCATTCTGTCTGAGTTAAAGTATGATTCGGCAGTTCTTATTGCCTGTCTCATCATAATTGCCCATTTATTTGTGTCGTTATAGTATGTAGGAATTATTTGATTTTCAATAATATCCATCATACATTCATAGTCTTTTTTATGTCTTTCTTCCCAAGGAATGTTGTCGTCAAGACCCGGGTATTCAATGGTATAACCGTTAATACCTGGGAAAGTACCTTCAACAGCCCATCCGTCAAATGTAGATAAGTGCAGAGCACCGTTTGCATTTGCGCTCATACCTGATGTTCCTGATGCTTCAAACGGTCTTAACGGTGTATTTAACCAAATATCTGAAGCACGTTTTAATTTTCCGCTTAAATCAAGCTCATAACCTGTAAGTACAACGACATTTTTCATAGAATATGAACTTCTTAAAATTTTGTTAAACATTTCTTTTCCGATAACATCATCGGGGTGGAATTTACCTGCAAAGATTAACTGAACTTTATTTTCGTTTAATAATTTAAGGATTCTATTTTCATCCATAAATATTAACCAAGCACGTTTGTAATCAGCAAATCTTCTTGCCCAAGTGATAGTTAATATATTCGGATCAAGTCTTTTACCTACAGTATTTGCTATGTATTCAAATACTTCTTTCTTCATCTCTTTTTTTGCTTCGAGCAGAGTTTCAAGATTATCTGTTTTCATTCTGTTATCTTGCCAGTAATGAAGATTTACGGCATTAGTAATAGCCCTAATCGGGCATCTGCCTTCAACCCAGCTCCACATTTTGTTAGAAACAAGACCATGAAGTTGAGATACGGCATTTGCTAATCTTGACATTCTAAGAGCTGCTACAGTAAGTGAGAATTGTTCTCCGCCTAATTTTACCGCTTCTTCTCTTGAACGTCCGGCAAAGAATCCGCCGTTTAGCAAATTATCAACCCAGTGTACTTCATTTCCAGCAGGTACAGGTGTATGTGTTGTAAATACAACTTTTTCTTTTACTTTGTTTAAATCACCGTTATATTGATTTAATAGTTCAAAAGCAGCAGGAAGTGCATGTCCTTCATTTAGGTGTACACAATCAAAATTATAACCTATTTTTTGAAGTAATCTGATACCGGCTATACCAAGAACTGCCTCTTGGGCTATTCTTATTTTCTCGTTACCGTCATATAATTTATGCGATATTGATTGTGCCCATTCAGAATTTCCTTCTATATCTGTTGTTAAATAATAAACAGGACAAGTATTAAATATTTCCGGATCAAGTTTATATGCTTTTACTTTTACTTTTTCACCGTATATATCAACTTCTACTGTTTCGTTTATATCAGTTAAAAAGTCGTAGTGTTTTCTGATATATGCAACTTCTACGTTGCCTTCGTGATTAATTCTCTGATTGTAATAGCCGTATGACCATAACATTGTTACACCAACCATAGGCATTTGAAGATAGCCGGCTGATAGCATGTGTGATCCTGCTAAAAATCCTAAACCACCTGAATATGTTGCTATAGATTGATCAATTGCTATTTCCATTGAGAAATATGCTACATTTGGTAGTCCCATTGGTTCTCCTTTTATAATCTGAACATTTCTTACCGTCTAATATCTTATACCAACAAGATAACAAAAAAGCAACTTTTTCTCTATAAAAATTTATTTTTTATTTCGTATTTATACCTAAAACTATTGTTAATATGTGTTTTTTTTATATAATTATAAATAATTTACATTAGAAAGATTAAAGATGAAATTAGCTGTTTTTGATTTTGATTCAACATTAATGCAAGGTGAAACTCTTGAGTATATTGCTAAAGAATATAATATTGAACCTTTAATGAAACAAATTACAACTGAAGCAATGGAAGGGAAAATAGACTTTTTTGAAAGTCTTACAAAAAGAGTTGCACTTCTTAAGGGGGCACAAGAATCAAAAGTAAAAAAAATCTGTGAAAATCTTCCTTATACTAAAGGTGCCAAAGAAACAATAAAAGAACTAAAGAGCATGGGCTATAAAGTTGTTTGTTTTTCGGGCGGATACGAAACGGCAACTATTCCCGCACAAAAAACTTTAGGCTATGATGCACAATTTTCTAATATTCTGCATTTCAAAAATGGTGAGATGACAGGGCTTGTCGGCGGTGAAATGATGTTTTCAGACAGTAAAGGTAAAATGCTTAAAAGACTCCAGCTTTTGTTTGATGTTAAGCAATCAGATACTATGGTGGTGGGCGACGGGGCTAATGATTTAAGCATGTTCCAATATTCAGATATGAGAGTTGCTTTCTGTTCTAAACCTATTTTAAAAGAACATGCCAATATAATTATTGAAAATAAAGATTTAACGGAAATTTTAAATTATATATAAATAAAGGAGGGTTTAAATTCCCTCCTTTTATTTTGATTTTAGTAGTTTTTAGCTTTTTCAAAGAAGAAGCTTTTAGGATGTGCACATACAGGGCAAGTTTCAACGGCGGAATTACCTTTATATGAATAACCGCAGTTTGCACATTCCCACACTATTTCTTCATCTTTTTGGAATACCGTACCGCCTTTAATATTATTTAACAATTTTCTGTATCTTTCTTCATGGTCTTTTTCTATTTGAGCAACTTTATCAAAGAGAAATGCTATCTCATTAAAGCCTTCTTCTCTTGCTTCTTTAGCAAATTGAGCGTACATTTGAGTCCATTCATAATTTTCACCGTTTGCGGCATCTTCCAAGTTATTTAATGTAGAAGGGAGTTTTCCTCCATGAAGAAGTTTGAACCAGATTTTAGCGTGTTCTTTTTCGTTATTTGCCGTTTCTTCAAATATTTTACTTACCTGAACGTATCCGTCTTTTTTTGCCTGTGAAGCATAGTAAGTATATTTATTTCTTGCTTGAGATTCACCTGAAAATGCTTCCATTAAATTTTTTTCTGTCTTTGAACCCTTTAATTCCATACTTTTCTCCTTATTAATTTAATATGTAACAAATTACATTATAACCCGCAGTGTCGAGCTTAATGAATATGCTTTTGAGTTTAATTTTAACATACTCGGAGAAATTTTACATAAATAGATTTAAAGCCCTATTCTCTCATTAAAATAGCAGGTAATGATTAACTCACAACCTGTTATTCTGTATAAATATTAATTTAGCTCTCTAAAGTCATTTAAACAATGTCATCAAAAGCTTCAATATTTCTAGCAAATGCAGATAATTTCCCATCTTTAAAAAATAATATTTTACCCGATTCCTTTGTTCCGTCTGCTAATGATTTGATATCTTTAATAAATGCAGATAATTTTCCATCTTTAAAGCCAAATATTTTAGCCGCTTCCTGTGTTCCATCGGATAATTGTTTACGACCTAAATCAAATTCATTTAATTTTCCATCTTCAAATAAAAATGCTTTAGCAGCTTCCCAAGCTCCGTTTGCTAATTTTTTATAACCTAACTCAAATGCAGATAATTTTCCATCTTCAAAGAAAAATAATTTAGCCGCTTCAAAAGTTCTGTCTGCTAAATGTTTATAATCTATAAGAAATTCAGATAATTTTCCATCTTCAAATAAAAATCTTTTAGCCATTTCCTGTGTTCCATCGGCTAATTCTTTCAAACCTGTAAATATCCCACTTATACTGTTATTTCTTAATTCTACAACGTCTTTTATTCCGTTTTCTTTATATGTTTCAATGCTGCTAATAATAACTTCATTATTTTGTAATCTAAATAATGATTTTCTTTTTAGAATACCGTCTTGCAATTCTTCAAAAACTTTTTGTCCGTCTTCTTCTTTTATTATTTCGGGACTTAATTTTAATGCTTCTTTTATTTTTAAAGTTGTTTCTTTTACCAGTTGTTGTGCATCGGATAATATTGTACTTGCTTCTTCGGTTACTGCATTAGATTCCTTTAAAATATTCACAGCATCATCTTGCAAAGCAATACTTTCTTGTAAAATCTTTTTTGGTAAGGAAATTTTTTTATAAATTAATACTCCTGCAATACCAACTGCTGCCATACCAGCTAAAGCAAGAGCTATTTTCTTTTTGTCGCCTTTAAATAATACATTGTTTACTTTTTCTTTCTTATTTTCTACAGCTTGTGTAGTAGTGTTAACTTGTTTTACCGGCGGATTTGCAATATAATTTTCCAAATAATTCATAAATATTCTCCTTAATTTTTAAAACTTAAAAAAATTTTTATTGCTATAATTCGCCATAATGTAAACTTATTTTAAGTATTTAATTAACTTACAATTGCGATATTGAGTTTATAGTAATTTTCATCAAAATCAACAATTGCCCACTTTAGTACATCAAACCCCATTTTTTTTAACTCTTCATCAATGTACTCGGATGTCAATTCTTTCGGGATTTTTATTTTAACTTCTTCTGTTTTAATCATTATTCCACCGTAACAGATTTAGCCAAATTTCTCGGTTGGTCTACATCTTTACCTAAAAATTCTGCTATATAATAAGCCAACAGCTGCAAAGGTACACATGTAATTGTCGGTGATAATATTTCGCTTACTTTTGGTATTTTTATTACAACATCAAAAATAGTTTCAATATTCTTATCATCAGAGGAAGTAAGTGCAATCAATTTTGCATTTCTGGCTTTTGCTTCTTCACTGTTTGAAAGGATTTTTTCATAAGTTATTCCACCGGGAATTAGTATTGATAATACGGGCATTGTTTCATCCAGCATTGCGATAGGTCCATGTTTCAGCTCGCCTGCCGCATAACCCGTTGCATTAATATAACTTATCTCTTTTAATTTTAAAGCACCTTCAAGAGCTGTAGCGAGGTTTATTCCTCTTGCTATATAAATAAAGTTCTTAAATGAAGAAAATTTTCTTGCACACTCTTGTATCTCAGACGTATTTGATAAAATTTCTTCAATTTTTGTCGGTATTTGAATTAATTCGTGCTTAATGTTCTTTAAATAAGATTTATCACAGTTTCCTTTAATTTCTGCCAATTGTATTGCAAGCAGATAAAAAGAAATCAATTGAGCTGTATATGATTTTGTTGCTGCAACACTGACTTCAATACCCGCATTAACTGGAATCAAACTATCGGCAAGTCTTGCCATATTTGAATCAGGTCTATTTGTAATAATTAAAACATGTGCTTTCTTTTCTTTAGCTTGTTTTATTGCAGTTATTGTATCAGCGGTTTCTCCTGATTGTGATACACCTATTACAAGTGTTGAAGAATCTGTTGTAGTTTTTCTGTATATGTATTCGCTTGAGGCTTCAACTTCAACAGATATTCCCGCTAAATCTTCAATTATATATTTACCTACAAGTGCGGCATGTAATGAAGTTCCGCATGCTATTATTTCTATTTTATTTAATTTTTTTAAAATTTCTTTATCAAGTTTTACTTCATTTAAGTTAATTGGAGCATCAATGTCATAGAGTTTTCCGTTCAAAACATTTCTTATAACATCACTCTGTTCATAAATCTCTTTAAGCATAAAATGTTTGAATCCGAGTTTACTCAGGGCAATAGGTTCCCAAGGGAGAATTTCAACTTTTTTCTCAACAATATTTCCTTCAATGTCTGTTATTTTGACATTGTCTTTTGTAATAACGGCTATTTCATTATCATCAAGGTATATTGTTTTTTTTGTAAATTCAATAATTGCGGGTGTGTCACTCGCTATAAAGTTTTCACCGTCTCCAATACCTACAAGCATAGGCGCATGTTTCCTTGCCCCTATAATTAAGTCGGGAACATCCTTATGCATTACGCAAATTGCATAAGCTCCTTGAAGCTTTTTAACCGAGTTTCTTACCGCAAGTTCAAGATTTTTACATAATGAATATTCATCTGCAACAAGGTGGGCAATCGTTTCTGTATCTGTTTGAGAGCGAAAATTGCAGCCTTTTTGTATCAATTTTTCTCTTAATTCTTTATAGTTTTCTATTATGCCGTTGTGAACAACAACGAGTTTACCGCAGCTGCAGGTATGAGGGTGAGCGTTAACAAGTGACGGCGAGCCGTGAGTAGCCCATCTTATATGCCCGATTCCTGCCGTAGGATTTTTTATTTCACTTCTTTTTGATTCAAGTTCATTTTTTAAATTTATGAGTTTACCTAATGTTTTATATATTTTGATTTCACCTTCATCTCGAATTGCCATGCCTGCAGAGTCATAACCTCTGTATTCAAGATTGGTTAAACCCTTAAAAATCACGCTGACTACATCTCTATATCCTGTATAACCTACTATTCCGCACATAAAATTATCCTTAATAAAATCTAGATATGATTATAATACATTATAATATCATATACGGATATTAAATTATTATTAAGTTTTTATGATGTTGCTAATTTATTGTGTTTTGACAGCCAAATGAGATATGTAAGTCCCGTCGTTGTTGTAACAATAGATGCGCAAGGCGGAGCTATACCAAGGTGGAACAATGTAGCATTAGGGATAAGAATGCAAAGTACAAACGCTAACGGGATTCTGACGGCAAAAGCCGAGAATATTGCATTTGCAGCCGCAAAGATTGTTCTTCCGCAGCCGAATAAAAATCCGTTTATACAAAATACGAACGGCACAATTAAGTAATCAAAACTAAATGAACGCAGGTATCTTGCACCTTCATGCAGTACGTTTTCATCGGTTGAAAATATTGCTATTGCGCTATATGGTGCTGCTTGCTGCTATATAAAGAATACAACACCGAAGCTGAATGCAAAAAGGATTGAAAGTTTGAGTGCTTTAACTGCTCTTTGCATATTCCCAGCACCAAGATTTTGTGCGGTGAGAGCGGTAAGTGCCATTGAAAATGAACCTGCTGGCAGCATCATAAAAGCATTAAGTCTTACAACAGAACCATAAGCCGCAGAAGCGGCTACACCCATTGAGTTTGCAAGTGAAAATAAAAATAAAAACGATAAAGGAATAAGTGTATCTTGTAATGATAGAGGTAGTCCGATTTTGAATAATTCTTTTGCAGTTTCAGTGTCAAATTTTACTCCCGTAAATTTAAATTTAAAAACAAACTTACCTTTTCTTAAATATACAAGTCCTGCAATAACACTTGCTGCTTGAGAAATAACAGTTGCAATTGCAGCACCTTGTGCACCCATATGAAATTTCCCGACTAAATATATATCAAGAACAATATTCATAAAACATGAAACTGCAACAAAGTACATAGGCATAATTGAGTTGCCTAGACCTCTTAAAACGGCGCTGATTGCGTTATAAGCAAAAATAAATACCAACCCTAATGCACAGACAAATACATAATCTTTTGTTGATTGAAATGCCTCAAGTGGGGTTTGAAGCAAATTCAATAATTGATTATCAAAAGCAATAATAATGGTGCTTAAGAATATTGCTGCCGCTATAAAACATATAGTCATAGTATTAATTATTTTGATTATATTATCGTATTCTTTAGCACCGAAAGCTTTGCCAATAAGCACTGTCGCACTTACGGTTAAACCTGTAATAAAAAATATAAGTGTTTGTAATAATTGTGAACCTGTAGCTACGGCAGAAATTACAGAACTGTCACAAAATTTACCGACGATTATTAAGTCAGCAGCACCGTATAATGCCTGCAAAAAATTTGCTCCGACATAAGGCAAAGCAAACATTAGCATTGTAGTTATCAAATTCCCTTTTGTTAAGTCATTTTGTACAGCCATAAAAAAATACTATTATGGAAAAAAATTTTTTTCAATTAATAAAAGATTTTGTTGTATAATAACTATATGCCTCTGTAGCTCAGCTGGATAGAGCGCTTCCGTCCTAAGGAAGGCGTCGCACGTTCGAATCGTGTCAGGGGTATTTTTTATTTTATAAATAATATTCCACGATGAGAACGTAACAAAACGAAGTTTTGTAGATAGTTCGAGCGAAATTTCCGTAGGCTGAAAGCCGAATATGTGAGGGCGAATGAACGACAGCGAATGCTGAGTGAATTAGAGCCCGAGCTGAGAGGAAATTTCAAGACAGTGTCAGGGGTATTTTTATTTTTTTTTAAATATTGAACAAAACTTTGAGTTTTTTAACATTTTTATTCAAATACTTGAAAATTGCGATAACATAGTTCATAATATAAATATTGGGGGCGGTAGCCGGAACTACCGTAGCCTACTTAAGAAATCGAAGTGGCACTTAACGCTTGCGTTGGGTGCCGCTTTTTATTATGTATAAAATCAACAAAAGTAATAATAAGCTCAAATTGAATTCGTCCATAATCGACCTCCTTTCATTTGGAACTATCGACCGAAATCGAAGTGTTGATGTTGTGCCGATGTTCTTTTGAAATGTAGGCTGCCCCCGGATATTTTAATTTTTAATGTGCAATGCAATGATTTTATTTTTTCTTAAATTATATCGTAACAAAACGAAGTTTTGTAGATAGTTTGAGTAAAATTTCCTTAGGCTGAACGCCGAATATGTGAGGGCGAATGAACTACAGCGAATGCTGAGTGAATTAGAGCCCGAGCTGAGAGGAAATTTCAAGACAGCGTCAGGGGTATTTTTATTGTATAATTTTATATTTATTTTATAATTATCTCATGTTTTCACGTGAGAAAAATTTTTTATTTATATTTTTTACTGTATCTTTTCTATTAAAGTTAATAGTTTTAGGCTTGTTTTCTTCTGATTATCAAAATAATTTATTTATGCCTTTTGTATCATATTTTGTTGAATATGGGCATAATCCATGGCAATATATTTATGACAATGCTCTTTCGGTAGAGTTTCCTTATCATCCTTTAATGTTATATATTTATTCTATTGGTGGTTTTTTTATTAAATTGTTTAATGTTAATAATATTTTTGTACAAAATATTTTATTTAAACTCCCTGTTATAGTGGCAGATGTTTCTGTTTTTTATCTTCTTCTTAAAATATTCAAGAATAAAAAACTTGAAGTTTTTATTTATTATTTTCTTTCACCGATAATTATTTATGCTGCATACATTCATTCTCAGTTAGACCTTGTTCCTGTCGCTTTTTTATTTTTGTCTTTCTATTATTTAAAAAAGAAGAAGATATATCAGTCATCTTTAGCCTTTGCTTTAGCTTCTTGTATAAAAATGAATGTGGTTTTGTTTTTACCTATATTTCTAATATATTTATATAAAGCGAATAACAAAAGAAAAACATTTATTTCTTTTTTAATTATATGTTCAATTTATTTACTAATATCTATGCCTTATATAGGGTCTATTGGGTATCAAAAGCTGGTATTAATGAATGACAAGCAAAATTTATTTTTTAATTTATTTATTGTGTTGGGAAATATAAAGATATACATACCGTTATTTATTGCCGGATTAATATATTTAAGATTTTTTGCATATAAGAAAATTAATACAGAGTTGCTGGATTCTTATTGTGTATTAACTATTTCTTTATTTCTACTTTTTGTACCACCATCAACGCCTGCATGGTATATTTGGCTCGTACCGTTTTTAAGTCTGTTTGTTATCAGGTATTCTACATCAAATAAGCTTTTACCTGCGCTTTATTGGACTTTCAATTTTGTTTATATCGTTTATTTCGTTTTCTTCCATGTTGGAGATTATGGTGATGTTACTTTCTTATATAATAATTTTGATTTTAAAATAAACAATATTTTTATAAAAAATTTCATTTTTACTATTTTAGAAGTTTTCATAGTCTCAATTGTATATTATATATATAAAACAGGAATTAAAAGTAATTTAATATATAAAAAGAATAGGGCTGTTGTAATAGGAATAGGTGGAGATTCCGGCAGCGGTAAATCTACCTTGCTTGATGATATTAAAAGTCTTTTAAAAAATGATATTATTCTTCTAGAAGGTGATGCGGACCATAAATGGGAACGGGGAGATGAACATTGGAAAAGTTACACACATTTAAATCCCAAAGCTAATTTTTTGTATAAACAAATTAATGATGTTGTTAAGCTAAAAAAATTAGAGCCTGTTTATAGATGTGATTATAACCATAATACGGGCAAATTTGATCCAATGGTTAGAATTGAACCAAAATCATTTATAGTATTATCAGGTCTTCATCCTTTTTACCTTCCTAAAATGAGAAAAATTATTGATTTAAAAATATATTTAAATCCTGATGAGAATTTAAGGAAACTGTGGAAAATAAATAGAGATATGAATAATAGAGGTTATTCAAAAGATGAAATACTGGCTTCTATAGAAAAAAGGAGTGAGGATTCAAGAAAATATATTATTCCTCAGCGCAATTTTGCTGATCTTATTATAAGTTATTTTCCTATATCAAAAATTGATTTACAAAATTCCCCCCCCCCACGCTTACACATACACATATAGATTATAGTCTTGATATTGCAATTAAAATAGAGCTTGATTCATCTGTTCATATTGAAGATATTTTAGATAAAATTTCTGAATCGTCCGTAAATGTTGAGTGGGATTATTCTGATGATTTAAAAATGCAATATATTATTGTTAAATCTGATTTGAAAAGTATTGATTTCAAACAGTTAATTACTGATTCAATAGAAAATATTGATGAAATTTTGCCTGCTGATTTTATTGTACAAAAAGGTTTAAGAGGTTTTGTTCAATTAATTATTTTAAAATTACTTGCTGAAAAAATGAAAGATTCTTATGATAAAAGGTATTTTGATTGATTTAGATAATACATTATATGATTATGATACGGCTCATCACATTTCTATGCTAGAAGTAGTTAATTTTGCGTCGAATTTCTTTTCAAAAGATTCGTTTATTTCTAATTTTAAAAAAGCTAGGATGTATATTAATAATTCATTAAAAGGCACTGCTTCATCTCATAATCGTATTCTTTATTTTCAAAAAACCATTGAATATTTAGATTATAAAGACATAATGATTGCAAAAAAATTCTATGACTTGTATTGGAATACTTTTCTATTAAATATGCAATTATATGACGGAGTTATTGATTTTTTTAAAAGTCTATCAGGCAAAAAAATATGTATTTTAACTGATTTAACTGCTTACATACAATATAAAAAAATAGAAAAATTAGGTATTACAGAATATATATCAGAGCTGGTAACAAGTGAAGAAGCAGGAATAGAAAAACCTGATAAAAAAATGTTTGATATTGCTCTATATAAACTTAATTTAAATTCTGATGAGGTTGTTATGATTGGTGATTCTTATGAAAAAGATATCACAGGTGCTTTAAATTCCTGCATAAAACCATATTGGAAAACTAATAAGACTGTAAATATAGAAGGAATAATAACTTTTAATAATTTTATTGAAATAACGGGTAAGATATAATGAATGAATTAAAAGATTTTATAGAAATTTCAAAGTATGCAGGAGAACGGTTTGACATTGTACAGGCGGGCGGCGGAAATTCTTCAGTTAAAAATGATGACGGTACCATGTTTATTAAGGCTTCAGGTGTTTATTTATCTGAAATTGATGAAAATTATGGTTATTGCATTGTTAAAAACAAAGATTTAATTCGGGATTTTAATAATAATATTGATATTAATGTCTCGGAATATAATTTATCTAAGAAATTTAGACCTTCAATAGAAACTTTGCTTCATTCATTATTGAAAAAGTACACACTTCATTCTCACCCTGTCGTTGTTAATTCTGTTTGTTTAAGAAAAGATTGGAAAGAATTATTAAAAACTATATTTTTTAGCGATAATATTTTGCTTGTTGAATATAAAACTCCGGGAATTAGTCTTGCTAAAGAGCTTAAACATCAGCTTTCTTTTAGTGATTCAAATATTATTTTCCTTCAAAATCATGGGCTAATTGTTACTTCAGATAATAAGGAGGATATTGTCTGTCTTGAAGAGTATGTAATTAATAAAATCGAAAATTATTTAAATATTAATATAAAAGATTATAAACTTACAAATGAAGTATCAAAGCTGATAAATAATATTTTTAATATGAATATTTGTGCATATTTATGTCAGGATAAATATTTAGAAAAATATATCAATTCAAATATAATATATACACTTCCTTTTTGTCCCGATAAAATGGTGTATTGTTCCGTTTGTGCATTAAATCTTGATATTAATCCTCAAAAGGCAATTATTGATTATAAAGAAAATTATAACGATTTTCCTAAGGTCATAGTTTATAAAAATAATTTATTTTTTATTGCCAAAAATATAAAAAAGGCTAAAGAGATAGAGGAAGTATTTAAGTTTCATATTATGAGCTTAAATTTGTCAAATAGTAAGGAAATTAATTATCTTTCAGATGAAGAAATAAAATATATAGGAAATTGGGAAGCAGAAAAATATAGACAGAGGGTGTGATTTATGAAAATTGTAATTCCAATGACAGGAAAAGGACAAAGATTTATTGATGCGGGTTATAAAACAATAAAACCGTTAATTGAAGTGGATTCAAAGCCTATTATAGAACATGTCGTCAATTTGTTTCCGGGAGAAAGTGATTTTATTTTTATATGTAATTCACAGCATTTAAAAGAAACAAATTTGAAAGATGTGCTGAAAAGAATTGCGCCAAATTGTAAAATTGTAGAAATCCCTCCTCATAAACTGGGACCTGTTTATGCCGTTTATCAAATAAAAGATTTGATTGATGATGAAGAAGAAGTTATTGTTAATTATTGTGATTTTGGTACATACTGGGATTATAAAGACTTTTTAAAACATACGAGAGAAAGAAATGCGGATGGAGCAATTCCTGCATATAAAGGCTTTCATCCTCACATGCTCGGAAAAATTAATTATGCTTTTATGCGTGATGATAAACAATGGATGCTTGAAATAAGAGAAAAACAGCCATTTACCTCTAATCGTATGAATGAATTTGCTTCTAACGGAACTTATTATTTTAAAAAAGGCAGTTATATAAAAAAATATTTTAAATTGTTGATGGATAAAAATATCAATTTAAAAGGCGAATATTATGTGAGTATGGTATATAATCTTTTAGTTCAAGACGGGCTTAAAGTTTCTATATATGAAATTCAACACATGCAGCAATGGGGAACTCCGGGGGAACTGGAGGAATATAAATTTTGGTCTGATTATTTTAAATTGCTTTCTGACTATAAAAAACCAAATAAAATATATAATGCAATAAAACTTATTCCGCTTGCCGGCAGGGGACAAAGATTCGCCGATGCAGGATAT
>CANQCO010000023.1 GCA_947589705.1 Candidatus Gastranaerophilales bacterium | reverse complement strand
GACTAAATATATTTTATATACAAAAGATTCTTGGGAATTAATTTTATACTTAATACAGGGAATTATATCATCGTATTTATCATTTATATTATTACCCGAATATATATTTGTTTTAGTGTACTCGGCAATCTTTTTAATATTATCATCCCATCTGCCGTATTTTTCTATAAATTTATTAGATTCAACAACAATACTATTTCTTAAACCATCATCTTTAAGCAGCTTTTTACATAATTCTCTGGCATCATAAGCTGATTCATACATTGGTATATCAACAAAACCTTTAGTAATATTTTTTAAATGAGAAGTATATTGTGCAACTAAAACTCCGTCAGAAGCCATAATATCAAATGTTCTCCATGGAAATGAGTGTCTTTTACATTGAGGATGATTAATTGAAATATTAATTTTTGAAGAATTATATAAATCTTGATTTTGTTTTAAAGTATAAATTTTTTTATTATCGTATGCAGATTTTAATATGATAAATTCATCCGGTAATTTTTCAAAATTAAATCCGTAAAGCTTAATACCTAAATCTAATATAGAATTTAAAATAAAAACTCTTTTATCAAAAAGGGCATATAAGTCAAAATTAGAGAAGTTAATCTCAGGTAAATATTTTTGTGCATAATAGTTGTAATCGCAAGCTTTTTCCCCCCCCCCGTTCAGAATTTTCAAAATCAAGAAACATTTTATACAGTTTATCTCCGAAAGAAAGAATTTTTTCGGATTGTTTTTTCTGAATCGGAGCAAAATATGAACCAATAAAAGAGATATTATTTATTTTTTCTAATTTTTCAGCCTTTACTGATGTTGCGGAATGACATAAAATCATATTTTCCTTTTTTATTCCTATATTTAAAAAATCAGGAATATAATTTTCAAAACACGTAACAGCATAGTATCTGTCAACATATTTTTTTATTAAATTTTTATTCGCAAAATAATTAACTAAATCAGCTTCGAAAAGTACAATCGGACAATTTGTAGCTTGAATAATACTTTCTGAAATTCGATTATTAAAGGTAATAATTAAATCAGGATTATAATTTTTAATCTTAAAAGTTTGTTCTTCAATCCATTTATTGTATTTATTTTTTTTTAGGAATGCTTCATTAATCATATTAAAATGTAAAACGTGATTTCCTTGTTTAATTAATTCCTTAGAAAAAGACTCATAATAAATAAAAATATTATTAAGGTTATTACTAATAATGGGTTGAAGATATGTGATTAAAATTTTTGCCATAAATTTTTCCTTAATAAATCAATTATAACAAAAAATTGAAAAAAAAATGTCTTTAGACTAAAATAAAAAAGCCGTGCTCCATGGGGACGTAGCGAATCTCTCGACCCGAACGCCATAAATGCGGGGTGCAGAGCCTACTGTGAGGCAAATATGAATACGGCGGATTGTACATTTATCGTTGATAATAAAAAGAAGTATGGCGAAGCCCTTCGAACCGTGTCAGGATGGGAACATAGCAGCACTAAGGAGTAAGCTTCGGGTATATTTTTCTTTATTGGAGGTAAATATATGAAAAACTTTATTTGTATTTGACGATAGGTAGTGGCACGGCTTTATTTTTTATTTTTTTCTACTTCTCTTAACTCTGCTTCCACAGATTCTATATTTCCTGAGTAAGTTGCTTTTTTTAATATTGTTTGTTTTAAATATTTTATATAATTTATTTTACTGTTTTGTAATTTATATATTTGAGAAATTAAATAACACAAATCAGCTTCATTAGGCATATCATGCATAGAGCTTCTCAATATCTTATCAGCAGCAGAATAATTTTTATTTTGAACATACAATTTTACCAGAAGTTTTATTGCTGAGATATCAAAAGGATTTGTTTTAATTGTTTTTTCTAAAAAATCAATTGCACTGTTTATATCTCCTTTTTGCAAATATATAGAGGCAAGATTATAATAAGCCCAGCTATACTCAGGATTTATTTCTAAAACTTGATTATATAATTCTATAGCTTTATCTTTTTCATTCATTACATCATATTCGTAAGCCAAATAAAATTTTGCAATTGCATCATTAGCATTCAATTCAACAGCTTTTAAAAGATATTTAACAGCTTCATCATGTTTTTTTTGTTTTGAATATATTTCTCCTAAATGGAAATATGAATTAAAGTCATCAACATCAGTTTGAATAACTTTTAATAATAACTGTTCAGCTTTTTCTAATTGATTAGTTTTAATATAAGTGTAAGCGAGATTAAATAAAATATCGGTATCATCGGGACTTAAAGTCATTGCCTTTTCATAAGCTAAAACAGCTTTATCATTATATTTCAATTTTTCCAATATGATTCCGATGTTATAGTAATTCTTAGAATTATCAGGAAATTTATCTTTTAAAAAAAGAAAGTTTTTTAGCGCCTCCTCATTTTCTCCGATGTCGGAAAGCATAATGGCATACTCTTCAAGAGTTTCATAATCGTTAGGATTTTGCTTTAATTTTTCACGTAAAATTTCAATTTCTTCCATTTTCACCTGCTTTTTTTATAGCACAAGGTAAGTATTTTATAATATCTGAAGCCATAACAGAATATTGAGTCAAATCTTTAGAGGCAATTTCGGATGATAGCCCGTGCAAATAAACACCTAAAACAGCAGCATCAAAAAGATTCATTTTTTGAGCGCAAAGCCCTGCAATAATACCTGTTAAAACGTCTCCTGTTCCTGCTTTTGAAAGAGAAGAATTGCCTGTATGATTAACAATTAATTTCTCTCCGTCCGTTATTATAGTTTCATGTCCTTTTAATACGGTTATACAATTATATTTTTGAGAAGCAGCTCTTGCATACTTTTCTCTATTTATGAGTATTTCCTCAAGATTTACCTCCAATAGTCTTGATAATTCTTTAGGATGAGGTGTTATTATCAAATTATCTAAATTCAAATTAATTTTTGTTTTGGATAATATATTAATCCCGTCCGCATCAATTATTACAACCTGATTTTTATTAATACAGGAAAGTGTATTTTTAAAGAAATCAACAACCGAATCACAAAAAGTTAAACCGCAGCCGATAGAAATTACGTCAAAATTTTTAATATTTTCGATTTTATTACTTTCAGCGATTACCCCGTTGACTGATAATAAGGGAGTATAAACTGCTTCAGGCAGCATAGATGAAACAATAGGAATAATAAAATCAATACAAGCAAGATTTAAATATCCGCAGCCTACCTTTAGTGCAGATGCAGAAGAAAGATAAGCAGCTCCCGTGTATAGTTTTGAACCTGCAATATTTAAAACTCTGCCGTATGTAGATTTATTAGAGTCTTGTATGCGCCTTGGTAATTTAATATTTAATTCACCCATTTTGTCTTATAGCCTCATATAAAACTATGGCAACGGAATTAGAAAGATTTAAGCTTCTTTGCCCGTCAAGCATTGGTATAGTCAAAGCAGTATCGGAATTTTCGTTTAAAATACTTTCGGAAATCCCTCTGGTTTCAGGACCAAATACAAAAAAATCACCATTTTTAAATTTAAAATCTGTATATTTCTGCTTAGATTTTGTCGTTAAATAATAAAAGTCAGAATTAGGATATTCATTCTTTAAATCATTTAACGAATCATATTTTTTAATTTCAACACTGTTCCAATAATCCAATCCCGCTCTTTTTAAATATTTATCAGAAAGTGAAAATCCAAGCTTCCCGACTAAAAATAATTTAGCACCGCTACAGGCGCATAATCTTGCTATATTCCCCGTATTTTGAGGTATTTCAGGTTCAAATAAAACAATATTATAAAAATTATTTATCTTCATTTAAATATCTTTTACTTTCAAAAATAACGGGAAGCCCTCTTATTATACACATTGCAACAGTAATATAAACAAGTACGTCGGCAGTTATAATAAGGTAAGGCTGAATGCTTTTATAAACCACAAATTGATTAACACTGACAGGATTATAATACTCTAAATTAGGTATATGAGCGATTATAAGCATTAAGAATACAAGAGTTTTAGCAACACCGTATACGGCTCTTGAAAATCTTGAAGCGGTCAAGAAATGACAGAATTTATTTTTCATCATGGAAGATTCACCAAAAGCAGTATAACCTTGCGATAATGCAATACTTCTAAGTCCGTCAGTAATAATTCCTCTTGCAACAACAACCATCGGAATCCAAGCAGCAACATATCCCAACAGAGCAAATGCAATCCAATACAGGTTTTCAACAACTCTGTCACCTAATATATCAAAAACTGAACCGAATTTAGACTGTTCATTAAACTTTCTTGCAACATAACCGTCTAAACCGTCAAGCACTATAACAAAAAACGTTATGAAAACTGCAGCAATATAAAATCCCGAATGTCCCGTAAAAAGGAATTCTATTGCAATAACAGCAAGTATCATTCTTAAAATTGTCAATAAATTAGCCATATCAAAATCCAATCTTATTTTTTACTTCTAGATAATGCAAAGTTAACTGAATCTAAAGCCTTAACTTTTTCACCGAGCATTATTTTTTCGGCATCTTCAAGAACTTTTACAACGTTAAAACCGTTATGTCCGTCACTTCTGGCTTGTCGTCCCGTTTCAATACAATTAAGAAAATGCTGACACTCAAGTTTTAAAGGTTCTATTTCAATATAATCAAGAACCTCGGTTTTAGAAACTTTAGGTGAAGAACTTTCAAAAATTTGAAGTTTATTTTCAGCTAACGTATCATCAAAAACAGCAGTAGCCTTAGTACCTCTTACTAAAAGATTAACTCTCTTTTGCGGATGAATCCAGCTGTCTGAAATATGAGCAATAATATTATCTTCATATTCAATAGTCACATGAGTAATATCCATAATATCATTATTGTCGGAAGAAGCACCAACAGCACTGATAACTCTTACAGGTTCTTTACCCAAAACATAACTTGTCATGGAAACATCATGCGGAGCCAAATCCCACATTACGCTTCTGTCATTTTTAAAGTGATTTATGTTAAGTCTGTCGCTTTGAACATATCTTATTTGACCTAAAACACCTTCTTTAATAAGCATTTTTAAGCGGTTAACAGCCGGATGATACATTAAAAGATGCCCGACCATAAGCACCATATTTTTTTCGGCTGCTAAATCAGCTAAGTCTTTAGCTTCTTTGGATACAGTAGAAATCGGTTTTTCGACATAAACATGTTTTCCCGCTTCAATTGCACTCTTAACTATTTTATAATGAGTATGACTTGGTGTAACTACAGCGACAGCTTCAATTTCAGGGTTATTTAATACATCATTTGAATCAGAAATTATATTCACATCAGGATACTGTTCTTTAAGATTTTTCCTGTTTTCTTCATCTAAATCACAAACTGTATGAAGTGCATTTAAATTATAAAAATTTCTGACAACATTTTTTCCCCATATCCCGCACCCTATTACGGCTATATTATGTGTTCTCATTTTATATACTCCAAATATCCTTTTTTCATGTATAAGTGTACATTTTTATTGTAAAAAATAAGAAAAAAAAGGTCAAATTATTTCACAATTTGGATTCTGTTATCTTTTCGAACATCAAAAGGACCTGAAATATTTTTAATATAATCAATAGTCACTTTATCTTTATCAAAATCATATTTTTGAATTATATCAGAGCCGGTTTTTTTAAGCATATCTAAATTATCACCGCCGCCGACTAAAAATTCATCATATACAGCGGTATAAATTTTATTTTCATCAGGGTTATTAACATCAATATTTCTTTTATTACCTTGTTTATCAGTGTAGATAAGTTCAAGCAGATTACCTTTCGAATCAATTTTATAAGACAGACCTGAAACTTGCATAATTCCCGGTTTTGAATTTTTTGAAGTCAGAGATTTTGCACAAGATTTAATAGCATCAGTTAAATCTTTTTCATTAAGTTTTAATTTAAATAATTTATTATTAAAAGGGAAAATGCTTGTAATATCACGTTCGGTAACTACTCCATGGTCAACACTGCCTCTGAAATTAGCAGAATTTATAAGAACAATATCAGCGTCAAGATTTTTTCTGATTGCATCAGAAACAAAATCAGCCCAAGGATTTTCTTCTAAAAGATTATTTTTAGGAATCGGGTCACAATAATTAAGATAACCTATTTCAGGCGTTTTTCCGAGTATTGAATCAAATGTTTTGGTTATTACAAGGTTAGGTGAATACATATTTGTATCAAGAACATTATTTTGAACGTAAACAATTTGACCTTTATCATTAAATTCCAGATTTAAAATACCGAAATGAGTTCCGTCTCTGCCGGCTTGAGTAATAACAACAGGTTCACCTGATGGTGATGTAAAAAGATTTTCACCCGGTGTAACATTTTCAATAAGATCATGAGAATGTCCGCCCAATATAACATCAATACCTTCTACAGATTGAGCAATTTCTTTTTCAAACGCATTACCGCCGTGCGACAATAGAAAAATTTTATTTATTCCCTGCTCTTTTAATTTTTTTACTTCCTCTTTTAATTCCTCAATTGTTTGCTCTTTATTATCAACAGTAATTCCTTCAAGAATAGATTTATCCTTGACTCTGTCATTTAAATCAGTCGGCTGAATACCAATAAGCCCGTAAATGTCACCATTTTGACCTTTAACAGTAACCGAACGCAATACTTTTTTAGACAATTCAGAATTTGAATCAGGAAAATTTAAGTTCATACCCAAGATATTAGTAGGCGAATTTTTTAATAAATCAGCACATATTGAAGCAGTAATATCAAATTCATGATTTCCTAATGTTTGTGCATCAATTTGAGCATGGTTTAAAAAACTCGCTGCTGCCATATCTCTTTTATCATCAGAGCCAATAAAAGTATCACCGGATGAAAGCTTTAGAATATCATATCCTTTTTGCTTTGCCATAACTTCGGCATGTTTTGCTGCCGAAACTAATCGTTCCATTTTGGGAATTTGACCGTGAATATCATTTATATAAAAAACAGATGTTTTTGTTGAAGCTGCTCTGTTATTTGAAATGTTATTAATATTTTGCGGTTGAATATACATTTTTTACAATCCGTATAACTTCTCATATGTTTGAAAATACAAAGTTAATTTTTTTTGCCATATTTTTTAAATTTTGTTACCAAAATGATTAAATACTTTTTTTTCATAAATTTCATGATTAATTACAAAAGATTTTTTTCCGTCATGAACGGATATAACAGGGCTGAAATCCTTATTTTGCACTTTTCCTATCTGAGTAAATAGGTTTTTATCAAGATTAATATATGTTTCTTCGGGGACTGTTATAACAAGTTCATAGTCTTCCGCACCCCACATAACAAAATTTTTATAATCAATATTGTTAATTTTAGAAAATTCAATTAATTTTGTACTTACAGGAACTTTATTAATATCTATCTCAATTGAATGTTTACTGGCAAGAGAAATTCTGTATAAGGCATCAATTAATCCGTCTGACGAATCAATAACAGCAATATTACTATTTATATTTTGAGAAAGTAATTTAGATTCATAGAGTCTGGGGGTAGGGTTTAAATGAGAATTTATCAAATAATCGTCAGCCTGCAAGAAATTTTGTAAGGCATAAAGTCCCGCACTGCTGTTTCCATGCTGGCCCGTAACTAAAATTACATCGCCTTTTTTTGCATTTTTTCTTGAAGAAATGTAGGGGATATTTTTTTTACCTATTGCACAAACAGATACAGTTATTTTTTCAGCTCCTGTTATATCTCCTCCGACCACTTTAACACGATATTCGGATACAATATCATTTACACCTCTATAAAATTCTGAAACAAATTTATTATCCGTATCGGAAGGAAGAGAAAGAGAAATAGTAATATATTCAGGTTCACAAAGAGCAGCTGCCAAATCCGACAAATTAACAGCAACTGATTTTCTTCCAAGCATATACGCAGAAGTTGTATACATTGTAAAATGAATATTTTCTACTAAAGTATCGTGCGTAACAAAAATACCTAAATCATCTAAAAAAGCACAATCATCACCTATATAAGAATTGTCTGATAATTGATTTGATATAATATCTAAAAATTCAAATTCTTTCATATAATCCTCTGAAATATTTTTTATTGTTACATAATAGTTTAATTTACTTTTATTTATTTTGTAAACATGTACAATAGAAAAAGAGGATTTATGATAAGAGCCAAACATTAAAAGTGAGGTCCAAATGATAGAATTTGACTATCGCAATATAAAAGAAGAGATTATAGGCAGCGAAAACGGATTAAATATTGAAGAAGAATTTAATAAATATTCCGAAACAATACACAGAATAATTTCAGATTTAAATTCCAAAAAAGATAAACCGGGGCAATGGCTTCAATGGATGAATTTAGGCTATAACGAAGAAACTATATGGTATGTCAAAGAATATGCGGCTCTTGTTGAAAACAGATTCGATAATATTTTAATACTTGGTATGGGCGGCTCATCCCTCGGCAGCATGGCTGTTTGTGAGGCACTTTTACCTCCGTATTGGAACTTCTTAACAAAAGAACAAAGAAATAATTTCCCTAAAATTTTCTTTTTAGATAACATTGACCCTGACCAAATGAACGCTATTCTTAACATTTTGGATTTAAAAAAGACTCTTGTTAATGTAGTTACCAAATCAGGTTCTACAGCAGAAGTAATGGCTCAATTTATGATTTTAAAAGACAGAATGGAACAAGAACTCGGCGATGATTACAGAAAAAATATAATAGCAACAACAGATAAAAATATAGGAATTTTAAAGCAGCTATCCGATCAGGAAGGTTATAAAACATTTTATATTCCTGATGACGTCAGCGGCAGATTCTCGGTATTTTCTGCCGTAGGACTTTTACCGTTTGCCCTTGTGGGAATTAATATAGAAGAAATTACACAAGGCATAAAGGATATGGATCTTGCACTTAAAAATACCGATATCAGGTTTAATATTGCAGCACAAAATGCTCTTATTCATTATTTAATGGATACGAAAAAAGGTAAAAACATATCAGTTATGATGCCATACTCTTACAGATTAAGATATGTAGCTGACTGGTATTGTCAATTGTGGGCTGAATCTTTGGGAAAAGAAAAAGATAAGAACAATAACACGGTAAATACAGGGCAAACACCTGTTAAAGCATTGGGCGTTACAGACCAGCACTCACAAATTCAGCTCTATAATGAAGGCCCGAATGATAAAATTATTAACTTCCTTAGAGTAGGTGAATTTGACACTAATCTTGAAATTCCCAATATATTTGAATATACGGGAATAAGTTATTTAGGCGGTAAAACAATAAACAAATTGTTTAATGCGGAAGCAGATTCCACAATGGCTTCTTTAATTGACTATAAAAGACCGAATGTAACAATAACCGTTCCAAAGCTTACCCCTTACTATTTAGGTCAGCTTCTCTATATGATAGAAGTTCAAACGGCAATAACCGGGGCTCTATATAATATCGATGCTTTTGACCAGCCGGGTGTTGAACAATCAAAGAATTATACTTATGCACTTATGGGCAGAGTCGGTTATGAAGACAGTGCTAATGAGCTTAAAGCAAAACTTTCCAATCCGATTAAAATATAGACAAAATTATGAATAAAAACAGAAAAAAAATTTTAGGATATGATATTGACTTAATAAGCTTTCAAGATGCGATTGAATACTTAAAAACAAGAATAGATAGTAAACTTGGAACTCATATAATAACTATTAACCCTGAAATTATTGAACAGGCTGATAAAAATCAAGATTTAAACAAAATAATTAAAGAATCAGAACTTGTTATACCCGACGGTGTTGGTATTCAAATTGCTTTAAAAATTAACGGTATTAAACAAGAGAGAATTCCAGGAGTTGATTTAGCTTTAGAATTAATAAAATTAAGCGAAAAAGAAAACTACTCCATTGCTCTTATAGGAGCAAAAGAACACGTTATAAAAAAAACAGAACAAAACTTAGAAAATGAATATCCAAAATTAAATATAGTATACGCACGAAACGGATATTTTAATAAAGATGAAGAAAATGAAATAATTAACAATATTTCACAAAAAAATCCTCAAATAGTATTTGCAGCATTAGGCGCACCAAAACAAGAATTATTTATTAATGAATGCAGAAAAAAGCTTCCAAATAGCACTTTTATAGGAATCGGAGGCAGTTTTGACGTTTGGGCGGGAGAGGTTGAAAGGGCACCCGAACTTTTCAGAAAAACCGGGTTTGAATGGTTATACAGAACAATTAAACAACCTGAAAGATTTAAAAGAATTTATAAAACTTTGCCTGTTTTTCTGTTTAAAGTTATAATAGAGTGTGTTAATAATTGAGGTTAGTCAATTAAAAAGGGAAAAAATGCTTAATCAAATTTCAGAAACCGAGATTGGGGAATTAAAAAAAGTATCAACAAAAATAAGAAGAGAAATTCTTCTTATGATACATAAAGCAAAATCAGGTCACCCCGGAGGATCTTTATCGTGTGTTGACATTCTAAATGTATTATTTAATAAATGTATGAAGTTTTGTCCTGACGGCAAAAATAATAAACAATATGATTTAAGAGACAGATTTATTCTGTCAAAAGGACATGCTTCAGCAGCATTATATGCAATAATGGCGCACTGCGGATACTTTAAGGAAGAAGAATTAATGACTTTTAGAGCCTTAGGTTCAAGGCTTCAAGGTCATCCGAGCAGTAAAATGCTTGACGGAATTGAAGTATCAACAGGTTCCTTAGGACAGGGACTTTCTATCGGCTGCGGAATGGCTCTGGGGTTAAAATTAGATAAAATAAATTCAAAAGTATATGTATATATGGGTGACGGAGAACTTGAAGAAGGCAGTGTTTGGGAAGCTGTTATGAATGCTGCTCATCATAAACTCAACAATTTAATTGCCATTGTTGATAGAAACAGACTTCAAATAGACGGTTCTACAGAAAATATCAAATCTTTAGGTAATATTACAGATAAATTTTCAGCCTTCGGCTGGAATACTACAGAAATTGACGGTCACGATTTTAATCAAATTTATTCTGCTGTTGAAAATGCAAAAATTTCTGATAAACCTTTTGCTATTATTGCTAATACTATAAAAGGCAAGGGAGTATCATTTATGGAAAATAATGCAGGCTGGCATGGAAAAGCTCCTAATGACGAACAGCTCAATGAAGCATTGAAAGAATTAGTTTAAGGATTATTTATGATTAGAGAATGTAAATCAGTAAGAAGTGTATACGGTCAAACACTTGTTGAGTTAGGGAAACAAAATAAAAATATTGTAGTACTGGACGCAGATTTGTCCTGCTCTACACAAACTCAATTATTTGCAAAAGAGTTTCCTGAAAGGTTTTTTAATGCAGGTATTGCAGAACAAGATTTAATGACTACAGCAGCAGGATTAGCCTGCACTGGAAAAATACCTTTCGTTTCTACATTTGCAATGTTTGCTACGGGAAGAGCTTGGGAACAAATTAGAAATACCATTTGCTATTCAAATTTTAATGTTAAAATCGCTGCAACTCATGGCGGTATTACAGTTGGTGAGGACGGTGCCAGCCACCAGGCTCTTGAAGATATTGCATTAATGAGAAATATTCCTAATATGACTGTAATAGTTCCTGCTGATGCCCTTCAAACTAAACAGGCTGTCGAATATGCTGCACAATATAACGGTCCTGTTTATATAAGAATCGCGAGAACAAGTCTGCCTGATATATTTGATGAAAAAGATTATAAATTCTCATTTAAAGCAAATATTATAAAAGAAGGTTGTGATGTTTCTTTAATAACAAACGGTGAAACATTGGTTGAAACAATTGATTGTGCTAAAATGTTATCAGATATAGGGATAAATGCTGAAGTTATTGATGTTCCCGTTGTTAAACCTATTGATAAAGAAACAATCATTACTTCTGCTAAAAAAACAAACAAAGTCATTACTATAGAAAACCATTCTATAATAGGCGGTTTAGGAACTGCTGTTTGTGAAATATTGAGTGAAAACTACCCCGTCAGAATATACAGAATCGGCATAAATGATATATTTGGTCAAAGCGGAAAAGCCAATGAATTAATGGATTTCTACGGACTTAATGCAAACAAATTAACGCAAAAAATTATGGGATTACTTAAATGATTCAACTTAAAAATGTTTATAAAAAATATAAAGATAATTATGCACTGCAAAATATTAACCTTGATATAATGTCAAGTGAATTTGTATTTTTAACGGGTTCTTCAGGTGCCGGGAAATCAACATTAATGAAGCTTCTATATAGAGAAGAAGTTCCGACATCAGGTACTGTTATGATAGGTAACATCAATATTTCTAAATTGCCAAATGATAGAATTCCTAATATAAGAAGATGTATGGGGATAGTTTTTCAAGACTATAAACTTCTACAAAATATATCAGTATACGACAATATCGCTTATGTGATAAGAACACTCGGAATGAGGAACAAAGAAATTCAAGAGCGTGTAACGGGTGCATTAAAAATTGTAGGATTATTAAATAAAATGAATGCAAAACCTACCGAATTATCAGGAGGTGAACAGCAAAGAGTCAGTATTGCAAGAGCTATTGTTAACGGACCTCCGCTATTAATTGCCGATGAACCTACTGGGAATCTTGACCCTAAAAATTCACTTGAAATTATGCAAATTCTTGAACAAATTAATGAAAAAGGCATTACTGTTATTGTATCTACTCATGATAGAGATATTGTTGATTATTTTAGAAAAAGAGTAATTACAATGGAACAGGGACAAATTATTAGAGACGTACAGGCAGGAACTTATGAATAAACGAAAAAAAATAAAAGAAACCGTTAAAAGACATATTCCGCAAAGACATATATCTTCTCTTCGTATCATGTACAGAATTGTTATGGAGACAATTTACGGTATTCGAAGAACCGGTTTAATAAATATAGCTATTATTGCTGCTATAGCTGCTATATTAACAATTTTTGGTGCTTTATTCAGGACAAGTTTTTCTTTAAGTTCTTATGTCGATAACCTTGGAAATACTTTTGAAATTTCTGTCTATCTTAAACAAAATGCAGAACCGGGCTACATTTCTCAGCGTATAAAAGAATTTAATCACGTTAAGAAAGTTTCTATAAAAACTAAAGAACAAGCTTGGGAAGAAATGAATAATAATATGGATGTATCAGGCATGGAAAATCCCCTTCCTGATACCGTTCATGTTACTGTTGATGATCCTAAAAATATTTTAATTGTTTGTGATAATATCAAAAAACTGCAAGGTATTGAGAGCATGAATTATGCTCAGGAATTTGCAAAAAAACTTCAAACTATTACTACTGTTTATAATACCGTCACTATTTTTGTTTTAATTGCTGTAGCATTGTTAACTATTATAATTATCAACTGTACAATTCAGCTTGTAATTCAATCAAGAAAAGAAGAAATTGAAATTATGAGGTTAATGGGGGTAAGCAACTGGTACATTAAGATACCATTAATACTCCAAGGTGCAATTTATGGATTCATAGGGGCTATTATTTCTTTAATTCCATTAAATACCGTCCAAAATGCACTTTTAAAATTAAATGAATTCTTAAATGTTCCAAATACAGAATTTGCAATACAGATAGTTGTATTTTGTATATTTGTAATTGCGATATTTTTCAGTGCAAGCGGAAGTCTTTTATCAATAAAAAAACATCTTCAAGTATAATGTTTTAAGAAATAAAAAACCGATAGTAAATATAAACTATCGGTTTTTATTAATATTAAACTTCAATATATTCTTTTAAACGTTTACTTCTATTTGGATGTCTAAGTTTTCTTAAAGCTTTAGCTTCAATTTGTCTGATACGTTCACGAGTAACACCAAAAAGCTGACCGACTTCTTCAAGCGTTCTTTGTCTGCCGTCATCCATACCGAATCTTAAACGAAGAACATCTCTTTCACGAGGAGATAATCCGCTTAATACTTCAGCTAAATCTTCTCTTAAAAGTTCCTGAGCAACAGTTTTTACGGGAGCATCAGCATCTTTATCTTCAATAAAGTCACCGAGTCTTGAATCTTCTTCTTTACCAATAGGAGTTTCCAATGATAAAGGTTCTTGAGCTACTTTTATTATTTCTCTTAATTTAGGAACCGAAATATTCATTTCAACGGCGAGTTCTTCTTCCGTAGGTTTACGAGAGAGTTCCTGAGCTAATTTTCTTGTAACTTTTTTAAGTTTATTAATGGTTTCAACCATGTGAACAGGGATTCTGATAGTTCTTGCTTGATCGGCAATAGCTCTTGTTATAGCCTGACGAATCCACCATGTTGCGTAAGTTGAAAATTTATAACCTCTTTCATGGTCAAATTTTTCGGCAGCTCTTATTAATCCAAGATTTCCTTCTTGAATTAAATCTAAAAACAACATACCGCGACCGACATATTTTTTTGCAATTGATACAACAAGTCTTAAATTTGCCTGAACAAGTTTTCTTTTAGCAATGACACCTGCATTACCACCTTGAATAATCTTCTTTGCAAGATCAATTTCCTGATCGGCGGTTAATAATTTAATTCTGCCGATTTCTCTTAAATACATTCTGACAGGATCATCAAAAGAAACACCTTTTGTTAACATGGCATCAGATAATGAAACTTCATCTTCTTCTTCATCTTCTTCCACCATATCCGCAGAAAATAAATCTTCATTTTCCATAGTATCAATGATTTTATTTCTTTCGGAATTCATTATAACATCCATACTATCACGACTGATTGATTCGGATTCATTCATGATAATAATTCCTGACGTTTCATTTGTTGATTCTTCATCTAAATTATCATCTTCATCTAAAATTCCTACAACAGACAATTCTGAAATTTTCTTCTTACTCATCAATTTATTCTCCGACTTTATGTTTATTTTTTATTTTTTCACGTAACTGCATTTGATATTGCATTGATTCTATATCATCATCATTCAATTGTTTGTATTTAGCGGCAATTTCATCCTTCTCACAATTAAAATGATACTTTTGAATACTATTGACATTATCTCTTATAGCAGCCTTAAAATCACGTTCAGACAAGTTTTTAAAGCTATCAGCTATATATATTAAATCTGTAATTATATCCTTTAATTCGTTATCCTCAGCAAATTGTGTATACAGGGATTGTATTAATTCATCCACATTATTATTTACCCGATATAACAATTTGTCAATTGCTTCTTTGATAATAATTAAATTTTTATTTGTAAATTTAACATTTTTTATAACTTCTATCAGATTATTTAAGTCAATATCAGTTCCGGAAGTAAAAAACAAGCTTAATAAATTTTTTTGTGCTTTTTCAGAGTTATTTGAAGATTTTGTTACAATTCGCTCTATAGGTTTACTTTCAATTGTTTGAAACATTTTACTTCTGTTAACCTCCCTAATCAAAGCACTTTCATCAATGTTAATTTTATCCGAAACAAGCTTTATATATTCATTTTGAACTATATTATTGGGAATTTCCTCAATTAAAGGCATGATTTTTTTTACCAGTTTTAGCTTATCCGTAGGAGAAAAATCAGAATTATAATCTTTTAAAGCTTGATTTAGCTCAAAATCCAATAATAGAGGTGCTTTTTTTATGTAATTTTTATACTGTTCAATCCCGTATTCACGAATATATTCATCGGGGTCTTTGCTGTCAAAAGGAGCAATTACTCTGATTTCACATGTATACTTGTCATCGTTTAAAGAAGAATATGTTTGATCAAATATTTTAATATTACCAAGTCCTCTAAAGGCTTCTTTTATGACATCACTGCTTCTTTGTGTAGCTTTCAGCCCTGCTGAGTCCGTATCAAAAGCAAGATATATTCTTCTATTTTTGGAATACTTTGCAATTAATTTTATATGGTCAACAGTAAGCGCAGTACCACAAGATGCAACTGCATTTTTTAGTCCTGCTGCCTGAGATGATATTACATCAAAATATCCTTCCATTATAACAACATAATCATCAGCCATTATTTGCTTTTTAGCCGTATCTATTCCGTATAATATTCTGCTTTTATTGTATAAAACAGTATCCGGTGAATTTAAATATTTAGGATTTTGATTAGCCTCAATTGCTCTTGCACCAAATGCTATAACATTGGATGATTCATCTCTTATCGGTATCATAATACGGTGTCTGAATCTGTCTATATTTTCAGATTTTTCTGTTTTAACCGTAAGTCCTGCTTTTTCTATAATATCAGGTGTATAATCGGATTTAAAATGAGATATAAGTTCAGTGTATCCTTTTTTTGAATATCCAAGTTGATATTCATCAATAATTTCTTTTGTTATACCTCTTTTTTGAAGATATTCAAGAGCAGGTTTTGCTTCGTCCAATGTCAAAAGATTGTTGTGGTAGTATTTACATGCTTTCTCAAGGATATCCTTAATTTTTTGTTTTTCATCCCCATATTTTTTCGAGTCTGAATTAAAAGATGGAAGTTCAATTCCAAATTGCTGAGCCAAATCTTTTATAACATCATTAAAGGACTGGTTATTTATTTTCATCAAAAAACTGATTGCATCACCGCCTTCACCGCAACCAAAGCACTTAAATATACCTTTTTGAGGACTTACACAGAAAGATGGAGTCTTTTCATTATGAAAAGGACAACATCCCCAATAATTAGTACCTCGTTTTTTTAATACAACTCTTGATTGTACAACATCTAATATATCAAGACGGTTCCTTATTTCATCTATTACTTCCGTATATGTTTTATTTGTCATTATTTAAGTCCGTTCATTCCGGCAAGTTTATACAAAAAATCATCATTATTTTTTTGAACTAACGGAGAAGGCAGAAAATTTTCTTCATACTTAATTAGCACATATCTGTCTGTCATCCCGGACACATAATCACATGCCGTCTGCATAATTTCTTCATTTGATGAATTTTTATATGTTTTCGATAGAATTTCACAATAATGTTGAAATAGAAGCCTTATTACATTTTGAGCTTTATCTTCAGCAAGTTTTGCAGGCGAATTGTTATATACGTGTTCAAACATCCATTTTCGAAGATTAATAAATTGTTCAAAACACTCATCTGACATTTCTACCGTATCTTTATCCCAGCTGTTATCAATAATATCAGCAACAATTTTAGTTAATCTTATTCTGTTTGTTGTTGAAAAATAATTAACACTTTCTTTTGGTATATCTTCAGTATTTATAATACCTGCTCGAATTGCATCTTGAATATCATGATTAATATATGCAATCTTATCCGATATTCTGACGACCTGACCTTCTAAAGTAGATGGCATACAATGATATGAATGATTTAAGATTCCATCTGTCGTTTCTAAAGTCAAGTTTAAGTTTTCAATAAATTCAACAACTCTGACACTTTGTTCATTGTGTCTGTACCCGTTTGGCATAAGCTCATTAAGAACTCTTTCTCCGCTGTGACCGAAAGGAGTATGACCTAAATCATGGCCTAAAGCTATTGCCTCCGTTAAATCTTCATTTAATTGCAATGCTCTTGATATAGTTCTTGCTATTTGAGATACCTCAAGAGTATGGGTCATTCTGGTTCTGAAATGGTCATCATAAGGAGAAAAGAAAACTTGCGTTTTGTGTTTAAGACGTCTGAATGCTTTTGAATGCAGTATTCTATCTCTGTCTCTTTGAAATTCAGTTCTAAGGGGACATTTATCTTCCTGTCTTTTTCTTCCTTGTGTTTGTGAACTTTTTACCGCCCTTTTTGATAATATTAAATTTTCCCGTTCTTCAATTTTCTCTCTTATTGAGTTACTTACTATTTCCATCTTTATACCAATCCTATTATATTTTATATTAAAATACACTTGTTTTATCATTTATTTATTGATTTCTTTAAATTATTTAATATAATAACTTTATAAGGCTTGATTAATTGTTTTTTTTCATATATCATCAAGCTATAAATATTTGAAAGGAAATAGAAATGTCAATAGAATGTGCAATATGCGGTAAAAAACAATTAAAAGCTTCTAAGCTTTCATTCTCACATAAACACCATGTATACAGACAAAATCCAAATCTTCAATCTGTTAAAATTAATGATAACGGAACAATTAAAAGGGTTAAAGTATGCACTTCCTGTTTAAGAGCAGGTAAAGTTCAAAGAGCTGTTTAGAATAAATTTTTCATAGAAAAAAGAACCCTAATTAAAGGGTTCTTTTTTTACACCCCGATGTTTGATGTATTTACTATTTGTTTTAATACATCAACAACTTCTGCACTTACTTCGCCATTTTTAGCTTTTTGGTCTAAGATATCCAATGATTCTTTATTACTTAAAGGTTTTTTATATGACCTTTGTTCTCTTAGTGCTGAATATATGTCAGCAACAGACAGTATTTGCCCTAATACATCGTGGTTCTCTTCAATATTACTATGATGATTTTTTATTAATTGTAATACTCTTTTATCAAGTTTTGTTGTTGATAATAATTCATATCCAAGCTGTGAATGCAATGACATTATTTCTTTCTCAGAATCTGTCAATTCACCTTTTTTATTTACTATCTCTGATGGAATTAAAATTTTTCCAAAATCATGAAATATACATGCTAATTCCAGCTGTTTTTTATCTAATACTGAAAGATTCATTTCATTTGCTATTTGCAGAGCTATAGATTTAGTTGTTTGAATATGTGTTGGTATGATGTCTCTTATGTTTTTTGTATTTACGCTATATTCTATCTCATATTTATTTAATATTTCTTTGATTTTAGGATTATTTTTTACCATTTCATCAACTGATGCCTTTGATGAAAAAGCTTGTATAAGTTGAGAAGGAAAATAAACATAAAATACATTAGAAGGATTTACTATACCATTAGGTATTGTTATATGAGAAACTTTATTATAGTAATCAAAATTGTTTAGTTTTATACCATAGATATTCGGCTGATTATAAACTTTTTGACCAACATTACACTTTATATTACTAACTTCCAAACTACCTGCTCCACAAAACCTACTCTTATATAAAAACAAATTATTTCTAAAAATTGCCTAAAAAAAACTATTGACAAAACAATAATAAATAAAATAATGTTATAAATATATAAATGTGTGGAATAACAATAAGGTTAATATATTATCAAGGAGGAAATAAATGTATTCAAAAGAAGAACTGGCAGAACTAATTATAAAAAATCCGGAAGAATTTAACAGCTATAGAAAAACTGTTGATGAGGAAATTGATTTAACAGAATTAGATTTTTCCAATATAACACTTGAAGAAATTAACTTATCAAATACGGATCTGTCCGGAACTTCATTTACTGATTCACATTTATCAAATGTAAATTTTACAGGCTGTAATTTAAATGCCTCTGATTTTACAAGAGCAAATGTTATAGAATGTGATTTTTCAGAAAGTATCTTAAATGGTGCCGATTTTAATTATGCAACTGTCAGCTACTGCAATTTTACTGATGCAGATATGGCAGGCTGTATTGTTAAAGAAGCTGAATTGTCAGACTCTGATTTTTCAGCTTGTTTGAATTTATCTGCAACAAGAGCGGATGATACAACCATTTGGCCGGATAATGATTTATTACCTGATGACTTTGATACAAACTATTCTAAAGATAATGATGAAGATGAAGAAGAAACGGTTGAATCTGATTATTAAGTTTAAATTATAAAAAAGACCGCTTTTATCAAGCGGTCTTTTTTTGTGCCTTTATTACTTATTAGTGGGAATCCTCATTGCATAGAATGAACGAATTACAAATATAACCGCAATAATAAACAATACTATACCTGAAATTGGAGCTATTTGTTTAAATGCAGGTGCAATTGCAATTTCCATTGCAAGAAGTCCGAATAGAGTTGTAAATTTAATAATAGGATTCATAGCAACAGAAGATGTATCTTTAAAGGGATCTCCTACAGTATCGCCGACAACTGTAGCATCATGGAGCGGAGTTCCTTTTTCATTCAAATCAACTTCTACAATCTTTTTTGCATTATCCCAGCATCCGCCTGCATTTGCCATAAATACAGCCTGAAATAAACCAAATATTGCAATACCAATTAAGTAGCTAACGAAAAACGAAACTGGATTTACATTCTCTAACATCGGAGCAGAAAGACATGCAAAAGCAAGAGCAAATGCAAACAACGCTATAAAAATATTAAACATACCTTTCTGCGCATATTCGGTACAAATTTTAACAACTTCTTTTGAATTGTTTACATTAGCTTTTTTATCATCACCTTCACCAAGTTTAATATTTTTAGCTATATACTCAACGGCTCTATAAGCCCCTGTAGTAACAGCCTGCATAGAAGCACCCGAAAACCAATATATTACAGCGCCGCCCATTAATAATCCTAATATAGTATAAGGGTTTAAAAGGTTTAATATAGCTTCGGGTTCAATATTTAATGTTTCTTTTATCACAAGTATTAAAGAAAATATCATTGTAGTAGCACCTACAACGGCTGTACCTATGAGAACAGGTTTTGACGTTGCTTTAAATGTGTTTCCTGCGCCGTCATTTTGTTCCAAAAACTTTTTAGCCGTATCAAAATTAGGCTCAAAGCCAAATTCATCTTTTATTTCATTTGCAACATTCGGTATTTCTTCTATTAAAGACAATTCATATACCGATTGAGCATTATCAGTAACGGGACCATAACTGTCAACAGCTATAGTAACGGGTCCCATACCTAAAAATCCAAATGCCACCAAGCCAAATGCAAATACGGACGAATATATCATAATATCAGCAGGTATATATATACTTGCGAAATATGCCATAGTCATTAAAGCAACAATAACAAGTCCTATCCAAAAGCCTGAAAAATTGCCCGATACAATACCTGAAAGTATCGTAAGAGAAGCTCCTCCTTCTTTTGAAGCTGTAACTACTTCTGATGTATGTTTTGCTTTAGGGCTTGTAAATACTTTTGTAAATTCAGGTATTAAAGCGGCACCTAATGTTCCGCAGCTTATTATTATTGAAAGAGTCAGCCATAATTTATTCGGCATATTACCTAGCAAATAACGGCTTACACTAAATGTCATTCCTATTGAAAGCACTGATGTTATCCATACAAGATTTGTTAATGGAGCTTCAAAATCTAATTCTTCTTTATTTGAATATAATATTTTATTTAAGATACCGTTTATACCATACGAAACAACCGATGTAATAATCATCAGATATCTCATTACAAAAATCCAGGTTAAAAGTAGTATTTGATATTCGGGGAAGACACCTAAAAGAATAAAACTTACAAGAGCAACACCTGTTACACCGTATGTTTCAAATCCGTCTGCGGTAGGACCTATTGAATCACCTGCATTATCACCGGTACAATCAGCTATAACCCCCGGGTTACGAGGATCATCCTCTTTAATACCGAACTGAATTTTCATTAAATCGGAACCGATATCAGCAATTTTTGTAAAAATACCGCCTGCTACACGAAGTGCCGATGCACCTAATGACTCACCTATTGCAAATCCAATAAAGCAGGCTCCTGCTAAATGTCCGGGGACAAAAAGCAATATAGCCAGCATTACTATTAATTCAACGCTTACAAGCAAAACACCTATACTCATGCCTGCTTTTAAAGGAATATTCAAAATATCCAAAGGTTTATTTTTTAATGCCGTAAAAGAAGTTCTTGCATTAGCTAAAGTATTCATTCTTATTCCGAACCATGCAACTCCATAGGAACCTAATATGCCGACTACAGATGCCAAAAGGATTATAAGAACATTTTTTACACTCATTTCTTGTAAAAAGCCAAAATAAAAACCTATACACACAGCAATTAATATTTCTAAAATAATCAAAAATTTTCCTTGCTGAACAAGATAGGTTTTACAAGTTTCAAATATTGTATTTCCTATTTCTATCATACATTTATGAGCTTTAATTCCTTTTATCTGACAATATGCAATCAAACCCCATATTATTCCCAAAACAGAAACAATCAAACCTGTTACAAGCAGATTAAAGTTGTCACCGGATATTTTCGGAACAACCAAATTTGCCTCTCCTGCAAATGAAGGTACTGCCGTTAAACACAGTATAATTAACACTGCAAAATATTTAACGGAGTTAGTTATCTTACCAAAAAACGGCATTATTTTCTCCTTTTTATAATATTACATCCTTGTAATTATATAATATTTTTATTATTTAACCAATATTTAAACATACTTTAAAATATTATTTAATCTTATCAACAACACCATCGGGAATTAATCTATAACCTCCGCCATATATTGTTTCAATATACTTTTTACCATTTGAAATTTTATCAAGTTTTGTTCTTATATGTCTCATGTGTACACGAATTGTTTCAACCGCATCATCAGCTTCATATCCCCATACATCACTAAGTATTTTGGCACTTGAGACCATATTCCCATAATTTTGCATTAATAAATTTATTATATCAAACTCAATAGGAGTAACTTTAGTGCTTCTGCCTTTTATTTCAACTGAATACGTTTCAGGTATTAATGTTATATCGCCTTGTGTTAATACTTCTTTTAAAGCAAAAGTTTTAGGTATGTTATTTGAACGTTTTAACAATGCTTTAACTCTTACAACTAATTCTTCAACCTCAAACGGTTTAACCAAATAATCATCTACACCGATATTAAACCCTTGAACTTTATTTTGAAGCATATTAAGAGCAGTAAGCATAATTATAGGTATATCTTTTGTTGTATCGTTTTCTCTAATGCGTTTGGCAACCGTATACCCGTCAACTTCAGGCATCATAACATCCAAAACAATCAAATCAGGCAGTTCTTGTTTTGCCAGTGCAAATCCTTTATTTCCATCTAATGCAGATATGACTTTAAATCCCGATATTTCAAGATTTACTTTCACCAGTTCATTTATTGCTTCATCATCATCAATTACAAGTATTTTTGTCATTTACTACCTTCAATATTATTTTTACTCTATCACGAAAAGAATGATTGCTCACTACATTTCTTTTTCCGTTTGTCGTAATTAACTGAGCTAAATTTAAATTTTTTAAGTAAAATCTTATTTTATCCGTTAATTCATAATCTGTTTTATAAGTTTCAAGTTCGCGTCCTGTTTCAAAATTTTCAACAACTACATCATTATATTCTGTAATAAGGAAACCGCCAGATGCCATAATTTCCATACATCTGTAATTTATTGGTTTTTCTTTTTTACTTCTTATATCCACATTTATTTTTGATGATGAATATATATATGAAATCTCCTCTTGATTTTCTACATACCCCCTGTATGATTCTCTATATAAGTCTATATATTTATCATTTAAATACTTATTTCTATATATATCATCAACACTTTTATAAAAATCATAAGATCGGCAAAATATATTTATAATTCCAAAATTATATATTAATCTGCTCAAAATAATTTCTCTGTTATTTAAAACAGGATTGCCCGCAAAAGTTATTAAATATTTATACCCTTTAAATTTCCTTTTATAATCATCAGAATTTACTGCCGGTAATAGCCTATATTCTTTATTTTTATTATCAGAAGAAAAACAATAATGATTATTTAAAGAACTATACACGGAAGGTATATCTTTGAATACTTCCGCATAATGTATAAATATAGTATTCTCATTTTTATAATTGTTTATTAATTCAATTAATTCTTTATTTTGCGTATTATCAGCCCAAAAATAAAAAATAAGATTCGGAGATATTTTTTTTACTTCTTCTATATTTAAGTCATATATTTTTTTTTCAATAACAAAATAAGACTCTTCTCTGAATGCAGAAGCATAACCTTTTGATATAAATTTACCCTTATTTGTATCAGGTATAATAATTAAAACTTTCTCCATTTAATTATTGTAGCAATTTATATAAAATTTTTAAAGTATTAATCACAATCTTTACTAATTGGACGACCAAAAATAAATCTTCCAAAACCGAAATGCTTTTTTAATGTATTTTTTACACCTAATGTTATCTCGTTTACATTTTTTGTAATTCCATATGTTTCACAAACTGCAGCATTAATAACTGGAACTGTTGATGTTTCAAGCTGATTAGTTATTTCACCCAAATTAGATGTTATTTCTTCAATATTTTTTATTGAATTACTAACCTCAGAACTTTGCGCCGTATCAGACAAACTCGAGGACATTTCTTTTAAATTTTTTGTTGTTTTGGCAAGATTTGTTGTTGCTATTTTTATGTCTTTTTTTGAATCTTTAATTATTTCATCAACATCAATAAATATTTGATTTAAACTGTTTACAGCTGTATTTGTACTATCAATTAAACCTGTTGCACCTTGCAGAACATGTTCTATATCTTCACCTGTAAATTTATCCTCTAAATATGCACTTAAGTCCTTTGTAATTTCTCCTCTTATAACGTCTTCATTTTTTAATTTAGTTAAAGAAGGACTATCAGGATAAATAATACTTACATAACCGCCCATATTCTTTTTCTTAATTCTTACAAATATATTATTGGGGAAGTTTATTTTATTTCCTTTTAGTTTTAGTCTTAAGTATGTATTTTGATAATCTTTATCCGGATATATCTTAGTTGTTTTTCCGATTTTAAACCCTTTATAATAAACGCTCATTTGCTTTTCAAACGGTTCTAAATCATCAAATTTTACTATTACATCCATGTTTGTCATTTTGTTATAAATCAAAAATAACGTTGTAATAAGTATTATTATAAGAATAATTATATAAAGTTTTTTCATACTATATATATAATCTTATTTTTTAATCATAAACAATTAGATATATGGATAATATCTGTCCAATTTATTATATTATATTTTGATAAGTTTTATTTTTATTGCTTTAATAACAGCAGATAATCTGTTTTTTTCTTCCAGCTTAGTAATAATTCTGCTGACATGTGCTTTAGCAGTACTTTTTGTTACGTGTAAATCATTTGCAATTTCTTCATTATTTCTGCCTTTTGCCATATACTTTAAAACTTCTATTTCTCTTTGTGTCATATTAATTGTGTTTTGATTTAGCAGAATTAATTTTTTATTTTCTAACATAAACAATTTTTTAAACAGTTCTCTAGAAATTTTTATTTCCAAATGATACATTTCTGAAGATTTTCCTCGAGTTGATTTATTCAAGCTAGCTTTATCAACAATTGAAAATTTAATGTTTTTACTATTAATATTCATAACTACTACGCCTCCCTTTTGAATAATTATGTAAAAATTTCTATTTATTAAACATAAAATAATAATATAATAAATCTCAAAATATAAACTAACGTATATTCCTATTTATATTTTAGATAACTTTAATTTAATAAAATAGTTAACAATAAAATCGGGAAGAAGAGAAATAATTTGGGCAAAAAGAGCAGTTTTACCTAAATTGTAAGAGCATTTAGGATTCTTTGAATTAATTATTTTTATAATTAATTCAGCAACTTCAGATATTTCTTTAGCAGAATTATTGTTTTTAAGCGCATTTTTTTCAAGATAACTAAACTCTTTTTTGTATTTATTTTTTGAAGCTTCATTTAATAAATCAAATGTTTTTTTGGCAGAATTTACAGATTTATTCCAAATCGGAGTTTTTATTGATTCAGGTTTAACCGAAACAACTTTAATATTATCTTTATTTTCAATTAATAAAGAATTAAACAAAATATCCATAGCTCGTTTTGAAGCACAATATGGTGCAATAAAAGGAAATATCCCGTATGATGCCATAGAACTTATATTTATAATCAGTCCGTTTTTTAAAAAAGGCATAAACTTCTGTGCAACCTGCAAAGCACCAAATGTATTTACGTCAAACTGCTCTTTTATTTTTTTTATCGGAAGAAATTCAACAGCACCTGCAACTGCTATACCCGCATTATTTATTAACACATCAATTTTATCAGCCTTCTTAATTATGAACCAAAAAGCTTTATCTATACTTGAAGGATTAGTAACATCAATATATACGGCAGTTATATTCGGGTTTAATTTCTCAAGCTCATCTTTATCTATTTTTTTTCTGACACCTGCAAAAACTTTATGACCTTCTTTAGCAAGTTTAAACGCTGTTTCTCTGCCTATTCCTGATGATGCTCCTGTTATAATTATTGTTTTTGTTTCTTTTTTCATAACAGTTATTAATTAGCATAAAATTTTGTTATAATCAAATAATGAACAAAAATATTATTACAGGAAAAAAAGGAGAAGATAAAGCTTCTTCTTATTTGGAAGATTTAGGATATAAAATTATAGACAGGAATTGGCATTATTCTAAGAACGGCGAAATAGATATTATTGCGCTTGATAATAATACTCTTGTTTTTATTGAAGTAAAAACAAGAACAAATTTAAACTACGGACATCCTTTTGAATCTATTTCAAAAATTAAAATCCAAAAAATACAAAAAGCCATTCTGGCATATTTAAGCAATTGTAAAATCAAATATAAATCATACCGTTTTGATGGCATAGCAATAATAGGATTAAATAATCCTATTATTGAACACATAAAAAATCTTGGACAATATTAATTCCAATCTAAAATACTTTCGGAACAAAGAACATTTTCAAGCTGAGGAATTACACTGCTAAGCGTCATTTCAAAAGTAATAGGCGTAACGGAAACTTTATTCCACCTCAGTGCATTAATGTCAGAATCATCATTTTCGCACTGTTTAATAAGTTCACCTGCCATCCAGTAATATACCTTACCTCTTGGGTCAATTCGTTTATCATATTCATCGGTAAACATTTTACCTCCGAGTCTTGTTATTGCAATACCAGCCAAATCTTCCGGCATTAAAGCAGGAATATTAACATTTAATATTGTTTTAGGCGGGAATTTATAATCCTTAATTTTATGTAAAAACTTTGCCATAAACATAGCGGCATTTTTGAATAATTCAGGTTCTGATGACATACTTGCAAGTGAAACAGCAATACTCGGGTATCCCATCATAGCTCCTTCCAT
>CANQCO010000022.1 GCA_947589705.1 Candidatus Gastranaerophilales bacterium | reverse complement strand
CACCATTGGGGCATACTCTTGAACACATTCCACAGCCTCTGCAATAATTTTCAAGTGAAATTTGCTGTTTAATTACCAAAACTTTATTAAAAGACGGTTTTTGAAGTCCCTTAGATTGTACTCTTCTGTTTTCAATAACGGGTTTTATTGCCCCAAAAGAGCATACAGCGCTGCACTTACCGCATTGAATACATTTTGACTCATCATATTCAATAATCCAAGGCAAATCATCTAAATGTAACTGATTTATTTTTACTGCATCCATCTTTCCACCGTCAAATCATCATTTACTATTATTGTTTCTTTTTCATTCGGATAAATATCGAGAGAAGTATCTCTATTTGGCAATACATCATTTATACCAGTAACTTCAGATGTCATAATTACGGTCTCATCCGTTCTTCCGACAACAACAGGTCTTAATTTTTTAGAATCACATACACACATTAATTTTCCGTCCGGAAGAACACCTAAAATTGTATTAGGTCCGTTTATTTCAAGGTGAGATAAAGACGCTTTTATCCTTAATAATACATCCTTGTCTTCTCTTTTTTCAATTTCTTCGTAAGGAAGAGGAGTAATTGTGTGTTTATAATATTTTAAAGGCCAATTTAATATTTTATTAACATAATGAAGTGTATATAAAAAGCATTGTGAATCCGATTCAAAACCTATGTATGCTTTATATAAAGACTGTTGATAATCTCTGTTTTTTTCAAAAAAAGTATTTTCCCCGTTAGCCAAAATTGTATATCCTTCTAAGAAAAACGGATGAGCAGCATAACGTACAATATCATAATTTGTATTTTGTCTGCACTGAGCTGTAATAACTTTTGCGCACAACTCCTCATTTTCATCCCATAGACCAAAATATGTACCGATATCCTTTGGGCTTCCTATTTCTTTTAAGGTAAGGACATCGGGCCAAAATGAATACATAAAACCTGAATTATCTTCATCCAATTCCTTTCTTAAAAGCAGAGCAGTATCAACAAGAAGCTCTTCTTTTTCCTCTTGAGTCGCATATTTATGACTTTTAGGATATTGAAAAGTTTCAAATATATAATTTGGCATAGGCTCAATTTTTAAGCCTTTTTGATGATTAATCTCAGGTGCCCATTGCAGAACACGAGTAAACCCAAGATTATGTAGTATATCCTCAGCTTTTCTTGTACCTTCGACCGTAGCCGCCATTGAAAGAGTAGGCAAATCTTTGTGCGCAGCAAAAATCCCGCCTAAATCTTGCATTACAAAGGCAAACCCTGAATTATCATGTCCTTTTTGCTGTGAACGCATTAATTTTAAGGCTATCGACGGGTGTAAATATTTTTTTGATTTTATTGCACCTATTCTGCACATATCACAGTTATTTTAAGTACTTTTCCAGGTATATGTCAAGAAATATTTTATTTTAAATATTAAGTTTTATTAAGGAAATACAATTACAAAAAGCAATTTATAAATTTAAATCAACTTTATATAAGTGTAGACTTTATAAAGAAAGGAGATATTTTAAATTTAAAAAAACACAGAAAGGCTCTGTTAAGAGAACTAATAATCAGCCATTTCAGGCAGAATGATTACAAAAAATTTTTTACTCTCTCTCTTAATATCCTCGTGTTTATTTGATGTTTGCAAACTTTGCAAACATTTTTTTTTGCTTATTATCATTTTTAGGTATGTCCAAAACGGTGGTATAAGAACAAAATAAATGATATAATTTATATGTCCTAAACAGACGCATAAATTTTTTATAATGGAGTTATGGAAATGGAAGAAAAACCGAGATATTCAAGAACTACGGATATTGTAGAACTAATGATACTTATGCAATCAAGAGTGCAGGGAGTTTCGTTAAATGATATTATGAAAGAATTTGGTGTTTCTAGAAGAACTGCGGAGAGGATGAGAGATAGCCTTATGATTGCAGTTCCTCAGGTGGAAGAAATTGAAAATTTTAAATCAAGAGAAAAATATTGGGGATTTCCTAGCGCTTATATGAGAGAGATTATAAGTTTTACCCCTGAAGAAATTGCAAATCTTGAAAGATTAAAAAAATATCAACAGGAGCAAGGGACAGAAGATAAAGCAAAACTTATAGAGCAGACCATAAATAAAATAAGAGCATTGAGCAGAAAAAAATTACCTCAATTAGATAATACTATAGAAATTTTAATGCAGACGGAAGGCTTTGTAGTGCAGCAAACTCCAAGGCATAAATTTGACCTTAGTATGCTTGAAATAATCAGAGAAGCAATGAATTCAAATAAAAAAATAAGTGCAAAATATAACAATAAAAATAAAATCCTTGCACCATACGGTTTAATTTACGGCGCTAAGGTTTACCTTATAGGAGTAGAGGAAGATAAAGGAACAAACCCTTATTGTTATTTACTTCATAAATTTTCGGAGGTCAAAATAACAAATGAAACATTTGACAAAGGTAATTTTAACCTTGAAAAATTTTCAAAAAAATCTTTTGGAGTATATCAGGGTGAATGTTTTGATGTTAAATTGCTATTTTCAAAAAATGTAGCGGAAGATGTTTTAAATTATCATTTTCACTCTACACAAAAGATAAAGCAGAATGATGACGGGTCTGTAACTGTTAGATTTAAAGCTTCGGGCGATAAAGAGATATTGTGGCATTTATTCAAATGGGGAGAAGATGTTAAAATTCTCTCACCTTTAAAACTTAAAAAGGAATATATCGAAATGCTTCAACAGGTATTAAATAAACAATTAGAAAAGTAAAATAAAAAGAGGATACAAAATGGCTAAAGATGATATAAACCTAAAAAAAATGCTTGGAAAAGTTACTTTAGATGACTATAAAGAGGCAATAAAGATATTGGATGAAAACGGATGGGACAAAAAATATGATGCTGAAGCGGATAATGAATATTGGGTACTGGATGAACATGGAGAAAAGAAAAAATATCCCGTAAAAATGGTAATGAGAAAACTTTTAGAATTAAAAGAAACCGGTTACGATGACGGAACAATGAAATTTAATTCTATAAATGCAAAAGAAATTATAGAAAATATTCCCGGACGTACGGAATACGGTATAGATTTTTCAGAAAAAAGAACACCCGAATTGGAAAAACCTGCTTTAAACCAAATCTTATACGGACCTCCGGGAACGGGAAAAACTTATAATACAATTATTAAAGCCATGGAAATCATTGATGGCGAAAAATACACAGACAGTAACGGGAACCTTTTAGATCCTAGTAAATACGATGATTTAAAGAAGCAATTTGCCACATTTAAAGAACAAGGTCGAATAGAGTTTGTTACCTTTCATCAATCTTATTCTTATGAAGAATTTGTTGAGGGAATAAGACCCGTTATAAAAAATAATGAGAAAAACGAAAGAGAAAATAATAAGAAAAACGAAAAAGATATTCAATTTGAATATCATGACGGCATATTTAAAAAAATGTGTAATAACAAAATTGTTGATTGGGATAAAACATTTGAAAAATTTAAGAAAAAATTTGATAATAACGAACTTCCTGAATTTGAAATTGAACGAGGAGGCAGATTTAAGGTTACCAAGTGTAATGATTCACTTGAGATTACAAGAACAAATACAGAAAAAAACTCTTCCAATTCAGCAATAATTGAAAAATTTAAAGAAGCTATAAGACATAAAATAAATGATGAAATGAAAAAGAAAGATATATATAAAGAGATAGGGATTGGTAATGGTTTAGAACCTCAGGTCTATAGACTTTGTAAATATATAAGAGAAGAAATGGGATTAGAGTATATTAGCAAAGTTCTTATTATAGATGAAATAAATAGAGGTAACATTTCTAAAATCTTTGGTGAATTAATTACCTTAATTGAACCTGACAAAAGAGAAAATGTTACAGGGGATGAAACTCGAGAATACCATACAATTGAAGTTACCCTTCCCTATTCTAATGAACCATTTACTGTTCCCAATAACTTATATATAATTGGAACAATGAATACTGCGGATAAATCACTTACACTCCTTGACGTTGCTTTAAGACGACGTTTTGAATTTATTCCCATGTATCCTCAATATGAAAATATAGCAAATATGCACTATGGTGATTTCTTAAAAAAATTAAATAACAACATACTGGTAAAGAAAAATTATAATGCTGATTATTTAATAGGACATTCATACTTTATAGGAAAAGAGGCGCAAGATTTAAAAAATGTCTTAAATAAAAAAGTCATCCCTCTTTTAATGGAATATTTTAACGGAAAAATTGAAACAGTAAAAGAAATATTGGATTCTTGCGGTTATACTTTAACTTATGATTCAAATTACAGTGTAGATGGCAAAGGAGAGAAGTATTTCTATTTGCAGGTAAAAAAAGCAGAACCAAAACAAAAACAAAATACTTTTGGTGAACAAAATTCCAAGCCAACTGATGAACAAAAAACCACGGAGAATGAGTCATAATGGCAATTTTGTATGAATACCAAAAGCCAATGTATGATTTGTCATCGGAATTTATTAAAGAAAACTACAAAGATGAAGATTTATTGCACGAGTTTAAAAAATATCTTGATGATGTGTGGGCAGAATATAAAGAAGTACAAAAAGAAATTTACCCAAATAATTGGTATTACAATTTATCTGATGACGAAAGAGATGAAGATATTTCTAAAAAACAGCCGTTTATTTTTTTTGATGGGTTTAAAATAAAACCAAAAGGCTATATTGGTTTTATTAAATTCAAAAACCACGAGTTCAATTTATATCCTAAAATATGTAAAAGTGAACAAGATTGTAATAAAATAAATCAACTGCTTTTCTTATGGCTTCAATACTCTGATAATTTACTTATGCCTAAAATTGAAAGTGATTTATCAGAAATAGAAAACTGTAGTTTTTTGGAATATTTAATTTTCAGATTTGCTAAATATACTTCTGATTTACTTTCAATTTCAATATATCAGCACTATGAAGAAATTACCGAAGACACATCATTTTTAAAAGGCAGATTAAATTTTAATCAATACATAAAAAATATGTGGTCGGGTAAAGCTCATAAATTTAACTGTACTTATGATTCTTTTGAGATTAATAATAAATTTAATCAAATAATAAAATACACTGCAAAATCGCTTTATAATGCAACAAATAACAGAATAAACCAAAATCATTTGTATAAAATTATTTCAGCTCTTGATGAAGCGGATGATGTTGTATGCAGTTATGAAACCTGCCAAAGTGTATATATAAACAGGTTTATGGAAGATTTTAATATTGTTTTGGATTTTTGTAAGTTATTTTTAAAAAATTCCGTAATCTTTGACAATACGGGAGAAAATAATAATTTTACGTTCTTAATTAAAACAGATAGGCTCTTTGAGGACTTCATAAGTAATTTTGCAAAAGAAAATATAAAAGAAGAATATACAATTGAAGCACAAAAAGAATCTTATCTGGATGAAAACAATAAATTTAAAATCAAACCCGATTTAATAATTGCAAAAGAAAATAAAATAATAAAAATTATAGATATAAAATACAAACAAGTTTCAAAATATTCAGATATATCAAATGCCGATATTTATCAATGTATAACTTATGCACAAAGTCTTGGCTGTAATGATATTATTCTTTTATACCCTAAATATAATGAGTTTAATGAATTAGAATCTATTATCATACCTTTACCAAAAGAAGAAAAAACAAAGAATATAAATATTTCTTTTAAATTTATTGACTGTTGCCCTTGTGAAAAGAATTTGGAAGAAAAAATCTTAGAACAAATCAAAAAAGTAATCATAAAGGAATCTGGAATAAATGATGATGAAAAAGGTACACAACCAGGGCAAGTCTTAATTTGATAAATCAAAATCCCAAACTTTTTGATACAAACATAAAAAACTAATTGTTTAAATGGATAAAAATATAAAATTGTATATAAAAAAACAAAAACAATTTTATATTTTTATATATTGTAATTTTATAATATAATATAAAAAAACAACAGGAGAAAACAAATGAAATATTACGATATAGCTATTTCATTGGGACAATATTGTATAACTTCAACAGCATTAAGAAGATGTAAATTACAAGATATTTCAATGGTATTTGATTGGTCAGGAGGTGTTATTCCAGAAAAGTGTGGCAAAGGTGGACTTGAGGGTAAAGTAGACTTAATTATAAATGATTTTGAACATTTTTTTGAATATGAGGATCTTCAAAACCGAGGTAATAATAAAGAGAATGATACCTATAATCTATGGATTGTTAATAAAAAAACCGGATTGCAGTATAAACATGATTTCCATTCCAGCAAAACAGTAGAAGATTCATATCTTGAAATTAAAAATAAATATGACAGAAGAACTAAACGTCTTTTAGAATTAATTGATTGTTCTCAACGCATATTATTTGTTTATATGGCTAGAGAAGGTGATTTTCAAAATGAATTTTTAATAAAACAGCAAGAAAAATTACAAAAGAAATATCCAAATAAAACTATAGATTTTCTTTATATTATGAACAATAGCAATTATAAAATTGATAAATATGATATGTATCATATTACTCCACAAGTAATAAGAATTGATTGCAACTTTATACATCCAACAAGTACTGTATTCCCAGAAGATTGGAACGGGAATACAAAATTATATTATCCTATATTAGAAGAAAACTTTTTTACACCCGCTACAATCAATTTTATCAGAAAAAAATTAACAGCTCTTGAAAAAGACTTTAACAGTGAAATTTCTATTTCCGCAAAATTAAATAAAAAATTATCAGATTTAGAAATTACCTTTAACAATAAATTAAAAGATTTTTTCAAATTATACAAAATTCGGCATATTATTTATTTTAAGTATTATTACTACAGATTTATCTCAAATCTCTTCGTGGGGGGGGGTAAATTAAAGTATAAAAATAAAAAATATAAATATAAATTTTTAAAATCAAAATTAGAAGAATATATTGGCGAAAAAACTTAGCAATGTTAAACGTACAAAAATTTTATAAGGTAGAAACATGAAATATTATGATGTAGTTATTTCTCTGGGACAACAATGTGCAACAAGCAACGCATTAAGAGCATGTCATTTGCAAGAAGAAACATTGCCGTTCGATTGGTCGGGCGGAATTATTCCAGAAAAATGCGGTAAAGGCGGACTTGAAGGAAAAGTAAACTTAATAATTAATGGTTTCAAAAGCTTTTTCGAGTTTGAAGACCTCGAAAACCGAGGTAATAACGCTGTAGATGATTTAACAAATCTTTGGATTGTTAATAAGAGAACAGGATTACAGTATAGACATGATTTTCCTGCAAACAAACCAATTGCCGATGTATATCCACAAGTAAAAGAAAAATATTTAAGAAGAGTTGAACGCCTATATAAAATAATTGAGCAATCACATCGAATTTTATTTGTATATTTTGCTAAAGAACAAGGTTTTGAAAATGATTATTTAATAGAGCAGCAAGTTAAACTTCAAAACAAATATCCTGATAAAATAATTGATTTCTTTTACATTGTTAATAATCCAAACTATCAAATTGATAAATATGACTCGACACAATTAACTCCCAATATATTCATAATCGAATGTAATTTCACATACCCTACTAACCCTGCAATTCCTCAGATGTATAATGGTAATACAAAACTTTATTATCCGATTATAGAAAATTTATATTACACTCCAGTAACAGTAAATTATATGCGCAAAAAAATTACTCATATGGAAAACACCCTTCAAAATACCCTTAATATTATTCCAAATACAGTAAAAAATACATTAAAAGAATATTTTAGTTTATACAAAATTCGACATATTATTTATTTTAAGTATTATTATTACAGATTTATCTCTAATCTCTTTGTGGGGGGGGGTAAAATTAAAGTATAAAAATAAAAAATATAAATATAAATTTTTAAAATCTAAATTAGAAGAGTTTGAAAAATAAATCACTTTTAAATATATTATTTTTATATGGAAAAATTTATAATAAAAACATTAGGCTGTAAAACAAATCAGGTAGAATCGGCTTTAATTGCTGAAATTCTTATTAATAGTGGTTTTAGGGAAACGAATAAAATACCTGAGGCAGGTTTTTATATATTAAATTCCTGTTCTGTTACACATATAGCAGATAATAAGAATTTGTCTTTTTTAAGACGAGCAAAACGGGAAAATCCTGACATAACAACTGTTATCACTGGATGTATGGCTCAGCTTAATAAAGAAGATCTACTAAGCTCAGACTTCATTGACGTTGTAATAGGTAATTGGGAAAAAAATGATATAGCGGATATTTTGAAATCAGAATGCAATTATAAAGTATCGGATATATTTTCTCATGATGATTTCAGATATAAAACGCTGCACCAAACAAACAGAACAAGAGCCTCGGTTAAAATACAAGACGGCTGTAATAACAGGTGCAGTTATTGTACAATACCTTTTGCAAGAGGTAAAAACCGTTCAAATTCAATTAAAAATATTGTGGAACAAATTAACATATTTGCTGATGAAGGATATTATGAAACGGTTTTAACGGGCATTCATATAGGGCAGTGGGGGCAAGATTTTAAAGATAAGAAAACTCTTAAAAATCTTATCGAAGAAATTGAAAAAACAAATATTAAAAGATACCGCTTAGGTTCATTAAATCCGTTAGAACTGGATTATGATTTTATAGACTTTTTATCAAAATCAACAAAATTTTGTCCTCATTTTCATTTATCACTGCAATCCGTATGTGATAAAACACTTAAAAATATGAACAGAAACTATACATCTGAAGATATAAAAAATCTTGTCGATATTATAAATTCAAAATTTAAAAATGCTTTTATCGGAAGTGATATTATTGTCGGATTTCCTGATGAAACTTGTGAAGATTTTGAAATTACTAAAAAAAATTTGAACGGTATAAATTTAAGCAAAATACATGTATTTCCGTACTCAAGAAGAAAAGGAACAATTGCTGATAAATTGCCTAATCAGGTTACTCAAGAAGAAAAAAAACGAAGAGCATCCTTAATTCAGCAAATATCGGATAACAAATTAAATAAATTTTTAACAGGCAATTTAAATACCGAAAACGAAGTAATCATCGAAAAAAAGAGAGATAAAAAAACAAATTTATTAAAAGGAGTCACAAAAAATTATATTAATGTCCTCATTGATGATTCTGATAATTATAAAGATACAATTCAAAAGGTAAAAATACAAAATATTCAGCCAGATTCATCAGGAAAATTGAAAGCTATTATAGTTAAAATTTTTTAACATTAGTTTTTTATTTAAGCATTTTTTTGTATCTTTGATTTTTACTAATAGCGTACAATTAATGAGGTTCTATAATGAATATAAGAATATTAAATTTGTTTAAAAAAGATTATAATAGCAAATATCAAAATCCTTTAGAATCAACAAAAGTAAAAACAGATTCAGAAGCAAAAGAAATTGACCTGAGTAAAACACCAACAGGATATTATTCTAAAATAGAAATACAAGGAATTAGACCAATAGAAGATAAAACATATTCAAAGCATTTATTAAAAAACTATACCGGCTGCCTAATAGGAGGTTCAATAGGTGATGCATTAGGCTGGCCTATTGAATTTAGAAGATTGGATGAAATAAAGAGAATATACGGCGATGAAGGAATAACCGATTTAGAGAAAATAAATGGAATCGCAGAAATTACCGATGATACTCAAATGACAATATTTACGGCTGATGGACTTTTAAAATCGGCAATAAAAAAATTTGATGAAAATTCAGTTCCCAATATGCAAACAGTATATCAATCTTACCAAAACTGGTTGAGTACTCAGTATACTGGTTATAAAAAGAATAAAAACGGATGGATATCAAACATTAAAGGTTTATACGCAAATAGAGCTCCAGGAACTACTTGTACAGGTTCTTTAGAACGCAGAATTCCCGGAAGTATAGAAACTCCAATTAATAACAGTAAAGGTTGCGGAGGCGTAATGAGGGTTGCCCCTGCCGGTTTAATGTATTATAAAAATCCAAAACTGGCGTTTGAAGTTGGAGCAAGATGTGCAGCTTTAACTCATTCTAACCCGAGTGCTTATTTACCTGCCGGTGTTCATGCCTGTATAATTGCAAATCTTATTCAAGGTAAATCACTTGAAGATTCAGTTGATAATTCAATTGAAATTTTAAAAGATTATAAAGGCTGTGATGATACTTTATATTTATTGGAAATGGCAAAAAACTATGCGCATTCCGATATAGATTCAGAAAAAGCAATCAGAAATTTGGGTGAAGGCTGGCATGGTGATGAAGCTATTGCAATATCAGTATACTGTGCACTAAAATCACCAAATAATTTTGAAGAAGCTTTAAAACTTGCAGTTAATCATGATGGCGACAGCGACTCAACAGGTGCAATTGTAGGTAATATTTTAGGCACTTATCTTGGTGAAGATGAAATTCCTAATAAATGGAAAAATTCAGTTGAACTATCTTCAGAACTAAGACAAATTGCACTAGACTTATATAATAAACCTGATGAAATAGATAATGCTCAAGAAAGATACGCTATTTATTAAATAATATATTATAATATTGTTCTAAAACGGCTTTATTTTCACCAGGTTGAAGTCGTCTTAATGATGACCATTCAGGCAACATAATTTTATGTGTATCAGGAGTTACAAACCAGTATTTTCCATTTAATACCTCATTATCAACTAATCCTTCTTGTGTTAGTTTTTGTAAATCTTTAAAGGCGGCAAGTTTATCTTCTTTGGATACTTTATTTTTTGCTTCACTATATGGAATTAATTCTCCGGATTTAGTCCCCGGCAAATGAGAAACAATAAACATTTCATTTTCTTTTTCAATTGTTTCAATGTGAATAGGAGTAATAGAAAGACCTAATTTTCCAACTGTTTCCAATGCCCTTTTATAACTCTCGCCATATATTTTTAACATATTTTGGATTGTATAATCTTCATGTTTAAATAGAACCCCAGATTTTACACTAAAATCACCATTGTTTGCTGCATCTTCAAGAATCTTACATGCCTCTTTAGCTTTTTGACATTTCTTTAAATTGTCAATTACATCACTAATATAAGGATTTACAGAACTAGAGGATACAGAACTCATACTTTTTACTCCAGGATTAAATAATGACAGGTTTTGTAATCTTAATTTATTTTCATTAATATTCAAGATAATTCTCCTACATTCAAGTATATAATTTATATTAACTTATTTCAATATGTGTTCACGTCTTTTTTGCTTGCAATTCTTTCATCCTTTTTATAAGTATTCCGCATAAACTATTTGGGGTTGGATTTTGAATGCTACCTCCATATCCATATAATTTGTCAACGTAGTTATAGAAGTTATAGAACGAGCTTCCACCAGAACCTTTTATTGAATACGGATTTAATACACTCATTCTTCCAAATAGAGAGCTAATAGCGGTATTGTTATCAGGTAACATATATTGCGGGAAAGTAGCTGCATAACCATCACTATATCCGGTATTACCAATAATTTTATTAATTAAACCATTATTTTGATATTTTTTTGCTGCAGATACTGTATGTTTAGTTATTACAACGCCTCCTCCACTTAACTTAGTTGTAATTGTATCTACACCAACTTCAAGAGAACTTACTGGGGCAACAATTACAGGTACATCTTTATATTGTGTTCTAAAATTATTGAGTTTAAACTTTTGACTCATCATACTATTACCAGAACCAACAATATCATCAAGAATAACAATGCCTTTACCGCTTAAATCAATTGGACATGAACTGGCTCCATTATATGTTATTATTTGAGATGGTTTAATTCCATTTACATTAGCAAATTGTTGTGATACTAAACTGAAACTACTTGTTGGCTCAGGTACAACATATATTATATCATCAGGGGTGAGGTTCATTTTACCGAGATAATTTTGTATCCCTTTATACATATCTTTCATCGCTATGTTTGTGGATTCAGGCGATAAAAATGTCATAGTATCATACAAGTATTCTGACAATGCTGCTCTATATTCTGCAGCATCAGGTGCCCCAAGATAATCCGGAAATTCTTCAAAGAATGCTTGTATGTATTCTTCTGACATATTTGGAGCCATAGTATCAGCAATTGTTCTTGAGGAAAGATTAACATGATTTAGACTATCATTTGTAATATTTGTAATATTTATATTAGTAGAACTCGGATCAATTCCAAGCTTTTTGCAAATAATAGCTGCTGCTTCTTCTTGTATACCATCATTAAATGTAGTTTTACCACTAATTATATCAGAACAAGTTTTGACTAACCCTTCATTACCGTCAAGAGAGCTTCCAAGGAATGAATATCCGCTGTATGTACCATTACTACCTATATTCCAGCCGTCAACAGTAACAAGTTTAACCTTATGACCATTAATTTTAACTATTCCGTTTGTTAAATCCGCTATATCTTCCGGAATCTCAATCGTAGCTTTTTTTAAATATTCTAATGCTGAACTGTCAAGTATTAAACCTTCCTGACTTCCGGTGAGGCTAAATTGATGTTTACTCCTTGTAAGATATTCTAATGCTTTATTTGTAGATGTTCCTGAGCCTGTATCAAACAATGAACCTATTTGTTCTTTAGATAAGGCTGCAGCTAAATCTGGCTGGGATTTAAAACTGGAAAATTGCGTTAAACGTTGCAATGTTTGCAGAGCTTCTTGTTCACTGCAACTTGTAGCATTCATTATATCATTAACGATAAAATCAATTTCTTCAGGCGTTTTTACTTTCATTTGTTGTGATATTTTTTCATTAAATAAATCAGCAACTTCTTTAGGATTGGAAAAATCTATAAATCCATCTTTGAAAATATTAATTTGTCCATCTATAGATACGATATCTGCAAGTGTATAACCTGCTTCAAGTGCTTCTTTACAAGATTTTATTGAACCTGAATTTACAGCTTCCTGTAATTCAGTTAAATTTTTACCAGATAATTTAGAATAAGAATATTCAATTTTACCAGCAGCATCTATTCCATCTGTTGAGCCTCTTAAGAATTTAATGCCAGTTCCTAATGCTCTCATACCCTCTTGCATACCAACTGACATAACACCACCCATCCCAAATCCGAGAGATGTTCTCGCTATAAGTTCATCTGTAGAAAATTCTGAATCTCCTGCCAATACATCAATCATGTATTCTCCGGCATTACTTAACGCACCATCAGAAGCACCTTCAATAAATTCACCTGCCAATCTGATACCAACTTGTGCTGCTTTCCCGGAAGCATTATCAATAAATCCTTTTATAAATGTTCCTGCTTTATTTCCAACAACATTAGAAAATCCATAAAGTGCACCCACCGATAAATCTTTTAGTAGGTCATTTGATGCATAATCTGCTAAATTACCTAAAACCCCTTTATCATTAGATCTTGTTACTGTATCTATTCCATGTACACCAACATTAACTGCTGCACCTACTGCAGCTCCACCTAAAGGTCCCATTGTTGCAGTTGCTATACCTGTTGCAACTGCTGCTGTTGTTGTAATTGCTACTTCTTGAGTCTGTTCATAATCCATCATTGCTTCGGATGCTTTGGTATTCTCAACCATTGATTTCCCTGAAAATAATGATAGTACAGCTTCGTCTGTTAATTCTTCCCCTGTTAATTGCTTAAAGATTCCAGCAAATTCTATAGGATTTCTTGTTGTTGTAAGTTTTTCAGCCAAATTTTTTAATTCATCTATTTGGGCTGTTGTCATGTTTTCTGTTTGTCCAAAACCTAAATAATTATTTATCCAACTCAAACCTTTTGATATCACACCTTGAGAATTTACTGTTTCATCAAAGCTGTCGGAAAGAAGATTTACTTGTTCTGAAATAGCTTGTCCAAGATCTTGTAGTGTTAGCTTTTTTCCATCTGCTGTTTCGTACTTACCATTTTGTATATCTAAAGTTGTTTGATATGACATTCTCATTTCGTCATAATCTAAACTTTCACCATATACCTCTTTATACAAATTGCTTAAATTTGATTTCGTCGGATTATTAAGAACTTCCTGATATAATTCTTGCAATTCTTTAATCTTGTTTTCTTGACCTTTAGTACCACCGCCAAAAGCACTAGTAATACCATTTAACATTTTGCCAAATATTCCTTTTGAATTGGCATCTGCTTTAATTTCATTCAATCTTTGATTTAGCGTTGATTCAATTTCTTTTAATATTATTTTATTTACATTTTTATTTATTACAGCTTCATCCTCAGAATTATATAATTCTATCTCATTGCCTGATATATTAGAATCGTTTTCATATTCCGAGTCAAAAAATCTTAAAGAATCAGGGTTAATCAATATTTCAGATTTTCCGTCAATAGCATCTGAAAATATACTAAGTGATTCATCTCCTTTTTCATATTTTTCTTGTCCTGATGTTATTTTCTCAGTATCATCATCATTATTTAACCTAATTTCAGAATTATATTGGTTAAATAAATCTTTGTTAAAATTAATTTGTCCCATATATTTTCCTTACTATTTTTCAAATAGTAAATCGGTAAAAAGACTTATTAACTTTAATTATTTTAAAAAAAAATTTACAAAAATTAAAATTATTTATACATAAATTATTTTGTCTAAGATTTTTTTATATTTTTCTTCGATATTATTTAATTCATAAAAAACATTAACAGAAGGATACCCATGATTTTTATTTCTTAACCAAACAGCCTTTTTCGCAGAAACTCTGGTAAAACCCGGTAATTCTTCAAATACATACCAGGGTGCCTTATTTACATTGACTATTTGCTGTGGTTCATTTATGTTTTTAATATTGTTTAATATAAATTTTATATTATTTCTTTTAGCCTGAACAACAATAGGTATCATTATAATAATAACAGCTCCCACAGCTATTCCTATAACTATATTTAATAAACTACCACTCTTAATTAGCCAGCCGAGAAATATAAAATATAAAAATAGAATGAGTTTCCACATAATTCTATACCTACCTTTAGAACAATTATACAACAATTAAGCTAAAATTGTTACAAAAAAAAATCTTTAATTTACTTTTAAAAACCAAGTATGTAAAATTAAAATATGGGTCGAGATTAAGGGATATTATATGAGATATGTACCGTTACATGTACACTCAGAGTATAGTTTACTGGATGGGGCAATCAGAAATAAAGAACTGATTAATTTTGCTCAGGAAAATAATTTTGAAGCCGTTGCTGTTACAGACCACGGTGTTATGTACGGTGCTATGGAATTATACAGATTGGCAAAAGATGCTCAGTTTAAGATTATATTAGGTTGTGAATTTTATGTATTGCACGGTGATATTACAAAAAAGGACAACACAAACAGAGAACTCTATCATTTGGTATTACTTGCAAAGAACAACACTGGATATCAGAACTTAGTTAAACTGGTAAGTATAGCACACATTGACGGATTTTACTATAAACCGAGAATCAACAGAGAAATACTAGAAAAGCACTCTGAAGGTTTGATATGCTTATCAGCCTGCATTCAAGGAGAAGTTGCAAGAGAAATTATAAACGGGAACAAAGAAAAAGCCAAAGAAACAGCAAAATGGTACAAAAATCTTTTTAAAGATGATTACTACATCGAAATACAAGATCACGGTCTTGAAGAAGAAAAACGAGCAAACGAAGGTTTATTAGAAATTTCAAAAGAGCTTGATATTCCGCTTGTAATTACAAATGACAGCCACTATCTGAAAAAAGAAGATGCTAACTGGCATGATACACTTTTATGTATTAATACTAATGCTCTGAAAGAAGAAGAAAACAGATTTAAATTTTTACCGAATACAGAATTTTACGTAAAAACCGTTGACGAATTAAGAGAAGCATTTAAATGGCTAGACTCTGATACCTTTGAAGAGGCTATTGAAAACACTGCAAGAATTGCAGATAAATGCCACGTAATAATAAAAATGGGAGAAAATATTCTTCCGTCATTTGATGTTCCTCCAAATCATACAATCCCCTCGTATCTTGATTTTCTTGTAAGAAAAGGACTTGATGAAAGGTATGAAACAATTACTCCGGAAATTGAAGAGAGATATAAGTATGAACTCAGCATTATTAATAAAATGGGGTTTGACGCTTACTTTTTAATTGTATGGGATTTTATAAATTACGCAAAAACCCACGGAGTTCCCGTCGGCCCAGGCAGAGGCTCTGCTGCCGGAAGCTTAGTCGCTTACGCTCTTGGTATTACAGACCTTGATCCTATAAGACATCATTTATTGTTTGAACGTTTTCTCAACCCAGAACGTATCAGCATGCCTGATATTGATATAGATTTTGGCGATGGCAGAGAACGTGTAATTGATTATGTAACAGACAGATACGGAAAAGATAAAGTTTGCCAAATTATCACATTTGGTACATTGTCAGCAAAAGCTGCAATAAAAGCAGTAGCAAGAGTTATGAATCTTCCATTCGAAATTTCAAACAGAGTAAGCCAATATGTGCCGTCTGAAGTCGGGATGACAATTGATAAAGCACTTGAAGTCTCTCCTGATTTTAAAAAAGTTTATGATGAAGACGCTCTTATCAGAAAAATTATTGATGAAGCAAAAAATATTGAAGGTATAAAACAAAATACAGGCATGCACGCAGCAGGTGTAATCATATCTCATCAGCCTCTTGATGAAATAGTTCCCGTACAGTATGCAAAAGAAGGAAACGTAATAACGGAATACCCTAAGGAAGACTGCGAAAAAATAGGTCTGTTAAAAATGGACTTTTTGGGACTGAAAAACCTTACAATCATTGTGCAAACGCTAAATATGATAAAAGAACGCCACGGCATTGATATTGATATAAATCGAATACCTTTGGATGATGAAAAAACTTATAAAATGCTTTCAGCCGGAGATACGGATGGAGTGTTCCAACTAGAATCATCAGGCATGAAAAAACTTGTAAAAGATTTAAAGCCTACCGTTTTTGAAGATTTAGGCGCTCTTGTTGCACTCTTTAGACCGGGACCATTGGGCTCGGGGATGGTAGAAAACTTTGTTGAAAGAAAACACGGAAGACAAAAAGTAACTTACGCACATCCCTTATTAGAAAATATTTTAAAAGATACATACGGCACAATGGTTTATCAAGAGCAGATTATGCAAATATTTCAGGTTCTTGCCGATTATACACTCGGAGGTGCAGATGGAGTACGCCGTATAATGGCAAAAAAACATCCCGAAGACTTGGTTAAACTTGAAGGTCCGTTTATAGAAAAATGTATAAGTAAAGGCATGAAACAAGAAGATGCCAAAGAATTATTTGATCAAATAGGAAGCTTTGCCGCATACTGTTTTAATCGTGCTCACTCTGCCTGCTACGCTTTTGTTGCATATCAAACAGCTTATTTAAAAGCGCATTACCCCGTTGAATATATATGTGCAATGCTTTCAAACTCAAAAGACGACCTTGAAAAAATACAATTGTATATAACGGAAGCACAAAAATCAGGTATTAAAGTACTGCCACCAGATATCAATAAATCAAATGCAGAATTTACTCCTGACGGTAATAATATAAGATTTGGTCTAAATTCCATAAAAGGTATAGGAGATGCCGTTCTAAAAGAAATTGAAGAAGAACGAAAAAAGAACGGTGAATTTAAGTCAATTGCTGATTTTACACAAAGAATTAATCCTAAATTCATCAACAGAAAAGCAATGGAAAATTTCACCAAAGCCGGCGCTTTAACTTGCCTTGAACCTTCAAGAAAAAAACTATTTAATAATATAGATAATATTCTAAATGCTGCGGCAAAAGAAACCCAAGCAAAAGAACTCGGTCAGGTAAGCTTATTTGCCGGATTAACAGGAAATTCAACAGGAAACAGTTATCAAATGCAATCTTTTGAACTTTTTGGCAGTGATGAAGAATTTACAGATAAAGAAATACAAGAATTTGAAAAAGAATATTTGGGATTCTATGTAACAAGCCATCCTTTGGAAGCTATAAGAGACAAACTGCCTTTTTTAACCACTCATAATATTAATGAGCTTGAAGATATAGCAAACGATACTTTTGTTACTATTTGCGGGCTATTAACTTCCGTCAGACAAATAGCTACAAAAAAAGATCCAACAAAATTTTTAAAAGCAGGAAAAATAGAAGATTTAACAGGAGAAATAGACTTTGTTGCATTTCATAAAACTCTTCAAAATTTTAATTCTCTGATTGAGCAAGAAAAAAAAGTTATTATATCAGGTAAATATCAAAGACGTGATGAAAATTCAGCCCAAATAATAGTTGAGAATGTTAAACCTGTTGAAAACAGTAATATTGTTACTATTACATTGACAGATGAAATCCCGTTTGAAAAGCTTATCGCAATAAAAGATTCAATTGCTAATTTTAAAGGAACAGACCCATTAGTAATAAAAACTTTGGATAACGGAGCAGAAACAAAAATTCTCGCAAATTCCAATTTTTGGATTAATGCAACAAATGATATGACACAAACTCTCGAAAAGCAATTTAATGATTGTATTAAAATATCAGTTAACTCGCTTGAGTAGAAGCTTCTGAGGTAATTTTAAAATCAATATTTTTACCCAAAATAGAATATTTTTCATAAGCAGCTTCAGGATTTTTTCTTGCTTCATCAATTTCTTTTTCCAAAGAAATAAAAAGTTCTGCCAGTTTTGGGTCAAATTGAACACCAGCCCATTTTTTTATTTCCGATATGGCAACTTCATGGAGAAGAGCCTTTCTATATGGTCTTGTAGATGTCATAGCATCATAAGTATCAGCTAAAGCTATTATTCTTCCCGCAATTGGAATTTCTTCACCTTTTAATCCGTCAGGATACCCGGTTCCATCCCACTTTTCATGGTGTGTTTTAACCCAAGAGGAAATAGTTTGTAATTTTTTTATATTTAATACAATTTTAGCTCCAATAGCCGGATGTGATTTCATTACTATAAATTCTTCATCAGTCAAGCGTCCATTTTTACACAAAATACTTTGAGGCATTGCAATTTTTCCTATATCGTGTAAAAGCCCGGCTATTTCTATATCTTCGAGATATGTTTTATCAAAATTCAATTTTCGTGCCAAAATCATTGAATATAATGTTACTCTTAAAGAGTGACCATTTGTATATGCGTCTTTTGCATCCAATGAGTTTGAAATTGATCTTATTGTTTTATAAAACAAATCTCTTAGTTCATTGTATAACATTTTGTTATTACTGGATAAAGAATATTTAGTAATACCTCTGTCAACAGCTATTTTTAGTTCTTCGGGTTCAAAGGGTTTTAGAATATATTGAAATAAATCACAATCATTTATTGCTGAAACAAGAATATCAGTATCAACATGTCCTGTTAGCAAAATTTTTATAATTTGAGGATTTGTTTCACGTACTTTCCTTAAAAATTCAGTACCTTCCATTTGCGGCATTTTTTGGTCGCTTACTATTAGTGAAATTTGATCCCCGTATTGTTTTACTACCTCTAATGCTTCTAATCCGCTGTGCGCCGTTAATAAATTATACTGCCCTCTAAATGTTCTTTTTAATAGTTGTAGATTATTTTCTTCATCATCAACTATGAGTACAGTATATTTATCCTCTTTATTTAAGAAGCTTAATACCAAATCTAAACTTTGATTTAATTCACAGGAACTCATTAACTATCACCAAATTATATTCTTTGAATCGACTTAATTTTATTAAAACTTTATTTAATTATATCATACTTTTACAAAAGTTAACAATAGATATAATATATCTATAATTAGTAAACTGTAATATAATAAATAAATGCTGAATAAAAAGAAAATAGTAGTTGTAATGCCTGCATATAATGCAGAAAGAACATTAAAACAAACATATAATGAAATATATAAAGAAATCGTTGATGAGATTATATTGACCGATGATAAATCTATAGATAATACTAAAGATATAGCATTGGATTTAAATATAAAAACAATAGCGCATTCTGAAAACAAGGGGTATGGAGCGAATCAAAAATCCTGCTACACGGCAGCTCTGCAAACTGATGCGGATATTATAATAATGCTTCATCCTGATTATCAATATACACCTAAGCTAATACCTGCAATAGCATCTATGCTGGCATTTGGAGAGTACGATGCAGTAATAGCTTCAAGAATGTTATCCAATGCTCTTGAAGGTGGTATGCCGTTATATAAATATATAGCAAATAAAGGCTTAACAGCTATAGAAAACTTATTTCTTCAACGCCATTTATCTGAGTATCACACAGGTTTTAGAGGTTTTACAAGACAAATACTTGAAAATTTACCGTTAGAATCATGTAGTGACGATTTTGTTTTTGACAATGAAATGCTTGCTCTCATTTGCTATTACGGATATAAAATAGGCGAAATAAGTTGTCCGACTAAGTATTTTCCTGAAGCTTCTTCAATAAACTTCTCTCGCTCTTGCAGATACGGTCTTGGGGTCTTATACGTCAGTCTGAACTATTTCCTTGCAAAAAATAATATCTTTAAATCAAAAATATTTTCAGATACTGCAAAAAAACTTGATATTAATAAAGAACTTCCATACTATATAAAATCTAAATTTTAGTAGCGAGTGAAGGTGCTATGGCAATAAATTGTCTTACCAGTTCTTTATCCCATTGTATGCCGGCACCTTCTTCAAGAATCTGGCAGGCTTTTTCTACTCCAAGTCCTTTTCTATATGGTCTGTCACTTATCAGAGCATGATATGTATCTGCTATAGCAACAATTCTTGCCGCAAGCGGAATTTCTTCACCTTTTAATCTGCAAGGATAACCATTTCCATCCCACTGTTCATGGTGATATTTTACTATCGGAATTAGGTCATGTAATAAAGGATTAGGTTTTAATATCTTTTCAACACCTATTGAAGGATGCTGTTGTATTACTTTAAATTCATCATCAGTTAATTTGGAAGGTTTTAATAATACATCCTCTGGTATACCAATTTTACCTATATCATGAAGCAATGCCCCTAATTTTATTCTTTCTGTTTCCTTTTCGGGGAGATTAATTGCTCTTGCTAAAGCTACTGAATATCTTGAAACAGAAGATGAATGATCTTTTGTATATTTATCTTTTGCATCTATTGCGCTTGCTAATGATGTTACCACCTCTATTAAGTGATTTTGAGAAAGTATATTTTCATTTTGGAACTGTTCTACTAATGCTTCTTCAAAATTAATACCAAGCTGTGAATGTCTTTTTGCCATAACTGTGGCAAATGAATTTAGAGCTGTATCATCCCAAAAATCATAATCCTGTGTAGAAACAATCGTTGAAATACCGTTTTTATATCCTTTTGTTTTTGATACAAGAACAGCCTGCTCTGCTAAAATCAATAGTTTTTCTTTGTCCATTGAATCATCGGGATATGTTGCAATACCTACGGATAGTTTATTAACCGGTCCTATATCATCAACAAGACAGCAAGATAAAATATAGGTCAAATACTCAGCCATATACTTGGCTTCTTCTGCATTTGTATTTCTTAAAATAACAGATATTTTATCACCGCCGTATCTTGCCGCTATATCATGCTTTTTTATATTTTCATTAATTTTATTTGCTACAACTTTTATTACTTCATCACCTTTTGAATGACCGTATTCTCTGTTGATTTGACACATATCATTTATATCAAATATAAGCACGGAAACTTTTGTTTTACTTGAGTCAGCATAAGACAGTTCTTGAGACAGCAGTTCATGAAATCTTCTGTGTGAATAAAGATTTGTAAGTCCGTCCATATTTGAACTCTGAGTCACTTTTTCCAATAGTGAATCGTTTTCCACCAATAACCCTAATGTAGATGAAGCCATTTGATATAATATTATATGATTATATATGTTATAATCGCTGGCTATTGCAACACATATATTTTTACCCTTATTTACTATCGGAATAATAACTGAGGGTACATTTGTCAATGAAGGAACATTTAAAAAAGATGAATTATTAGATATGACCATTTCAGAAGTATTTATTGCTTTTATTATATCATTTTCAACATCATTCATAAATACTTTAAATGAATAAACATTTGAACCTTTATCCAACAATTTAATGTTAATTGTTGAAGCTTTATCATTTATAATGCCCAAAGCAGTATATGCACAGTTTAATCTGGTCATAAACAGATTATGAAAAGAATTTAAAGTATCTTTTAAATCTTTATGGTTTTTAATTATGTTATTTATATCTTTCATAAATTCGACATAATCAATTGCGCCGTATGATTTTTCTGTATGATGAACCAGCCCGCCTGTCAATTTAACGGGATTCATTCCACTGCCTAAAACATTTATTTTCGCAATTAACCCGCTATTGTCTATCGGATTTGTTGTTTTTTTCAATTCAGGAAGAGAACTTTCTTTTGTATATAACTTTGATATTTTATCTTCTTTTTGCATTATTTTTTTCCATACGTTTTATTATAAATCTATAAATTGATTTTTTTGCTTTTTTGTAAAAAATTGTTACAGTTTTATCTTAACATATTTGACTTATTTTTTAAATAATAAAAGAAAATATATACTTAAATATTTGAAGCTATTATACTTGCGACTTTTTCTGCTGCATGGGATACATTTAATTTTTGCTTAACATTTTTCAAAGATTTTAACATTTCTTCTCTGTAATTTTCGTCATTCAAAATTTTTAAAATATATTCAGATATTAATTGAGATTTTGCCTTTGTCTGAATTAATTCGGGAACTATATCTTTATCAAGAATTATATTAGGAAGCGATACTCTTTTAATACACCTTACAAGTCTATAGATAAAATATAAGAACCAAGGTCCTTTATAACTGATAATCATGGGTGTTTCATAGAGTGCGGCTTCTAAAGCAACTGTTCCAGACGCAAGAATTAATGCATCGGATACAGATAAAAGTTCATAATTTTTTTGTTTTAATACTTTTATATTTAAATCTTCATACTCCTTTAAAACCGGAAAAATCAAATCATCTTTTATTGTTGGTGCTTGGCAAAGCGCAAATTCCACATCATTATATTGTTTTTTTATTAATCTTGCCGAATCCAAAAACAATTTTAATAAATTATTAATTTCAAAAACTCTTGACCCCGGAAAAATTGATATTAGTTTTTTATTTTTATCAAAACCAAAGTTTTCAAAGCATATATTTTTATCTGATTTTTCGGGCAATTGAGATAACAAAGGATGTCCGACAAATTCAACATCTATTTCTTTTTTTTCATACATTTCTTTTTCAAAAGGAAATATAGCAAGAACTTTATTAATATGTTTTTTAACCGTATTTATCCGCCAGCTTCTTGAAGCCCATATTTGAGGCGGAATATAATAATATATTTTAAATCCGTATTTTGAAATAACCTTTGACAGATTTAAATTAAAACCGCCATAATCAGTCAGAAGCACCATATCAGGCTTATATTCATCCTTTAAGTATTTAGCAAGCCTTTTCCCTAGTGTAATATGATTCATAATTATTTTAAAATTAAACCCCATAGCTGACATTTTAGAATGATCACAAAACAACTTTACACCCTGTTTTCTGAGATTTTCGCCGCCTACCGCTTCAATTTCAATATCGGGATTAATTTTTTTCAGCTCTTTTACAACATCCGAAGCATGTTTATCCCCTGAATATTCACCTGTTATTATAAATAATTTTTTCATACTGCCATTACAATAATATTATTTTTATCAGCATATTCAATTGTTTTTTTATGGTCAACAAGTATAGTTTCATTGGCTTCAACAGCAATAAGTTTTGCTTTATATTTTTTCATTGTCTTAAGCGTATTTAATCCGAAAGCAGGAATATCAAACCTTTTATCTTGATTAGGTTTAGCAACTTTAACAATAACAGAATCTTTTTTGCCCAATTTACAGCCACGTTTTATACACTTATCAGTACCTTCAATAGCTTCAATTGCCATAATCATTCTATCTTTAATGACAACAGACTGCCCGATATCGAGTTCACCCATTTCTTTGGCTATCTTGTATCCGTATTCAACATCGGATATCATAGCTTCGGTCGGCTGTACTTTACCGAGAACGCCTCTTGGAACCATTAAGTTTTTAATAAAAATAGTCTGATCAAGAACCGTAACTCCGATTTTGGCAAGCTCATCAACTAAAAAAAGCATTATTGCATCATCATTTAATCTTTTTGCTTGTTTTAAGAATTCAATTGCCAATGAATCAAATCTAGGTCGTTTTACAACAAGACTTTTTGAAACTTTGCCTATAAATGTCAACTGTTTTATTTTTTCATCCAATAAAATATTTTTTATTTTTAATACTTCCCCTGGAGCACAGTCATATACTTTTGAACAGTATTTTTTAAGGTCATTTTTATTATCAGATGACAAAGAAACAGCAATTACTTCAAAACCGTTATCCCTTGCATTTTTAGCAAGATGAACAGGAAGCTGTCCGTTCCCTGCTATTAATCCTTGTTTATTTTCTAACTCTAATGACACTTTACTCCTCAATATTCTTTTATATTATTTTATAATAAAAATTATTTTTAAACGTTTTCTAAAGTTTTATTCTTAAATTCCGTTAAACATTTTGCAAGTTGATCCGGACAACTTGTAGGTTTTGAACCGCAAGTAATACCTTGAAGCTTAGAAATAACAGAATTAATATCCATTCCTTTTATTAATTCTCTGATTCCCAGTAAATTTCCGGGACAACCGCCGACAAATTCAACATCATAAATTTTATTATCTTCAATAACAACATTAATCATAGCGCAGCAAGTGCCTTCTGTTTTGAATTGTATAGATTTTAAAGCCATTTTTACCTTCTTTCAATTAATGCGGTATATGTTTTAACAATGTATATATTATCAATGACATTATTATACAGCAAGGAATTGTTAAAACCCAGGCTGTAACTATATTACCTATAATATTTGTCCTTACTGACGAACCTTTAATAGCTGTACCTACACCCATTATTGCGGTTGAAACGACATGAGTCGTACTTAAAGGAATACCGGCAATTGAAGCAAGTAAAACAATTGAAGAAGCCGAAAAATCTGCAGCAGCTCCCGATATTGGCTTTAATTTAATTATTTTGCTGCCCATTGTTTTTATTATTTTCCATCCGCCAGACATTGTACCAAGCGCCATTGTTATTGCACATGTCAATTTAACATATATAGGTATATAAAAATTATCAGGATCCATTGTAATCAATCCTCCCGTAACAAGCGCCATTGTTATAACACCCATTGTTTTTTGCGCGTCATTTAATCCATGACTTAATGCCATTAATCCTGAAGCAAATATTTGAACCCTCTTAAACCGTCTGTTAATAACATCAGGTTTAATTTTATAAAACAGTCTTAAAAAAGAACACATAACAAGGAATCCGACAGTAAATCCGACAACGGGAGAAGCAAACATAGGTACAATAACCTTTTCTATAAGCAGAGTAAAATTAATAGGGTCTAATCCTGCATGAACGAAGGCTGAACCTAAAAGTCCTCCGATTAGAGCATGTGAAGAACTGGAAGGAAGACCAAACCACCACGTTATCAGATTCCATATTACAGCCGTAATTAAAGCACATAATATTACCTGCAGTGTTATGGTATCAGAAGATATAATTCCTGAGCCTATTGTTTTTGCAACATTTACTCCGAGTAATGCGCCCGTACATTCCATTGTTGCACCATATAACACAGCCTGCCTCGGAGATAGAACTTTTGTTGATACCACGGATGCTATCGAATTTGCACAGTCATGAAATCCGTTTATATAATCAAATGCAAGTGCTACTATTATTACAGCTATTAATAATACAGTCGTTGTAATCATTTTCCTACTCGATTCTCTCTAACTTAACTTTAAAACGACGCTTACCACAGCATCTGAAACGGAATAACACGAATCCAAAGCACTTTCTAAATCTTTGTGTAAATCTCTTAATTTTATAACATTAAGTGCATCATATTTTCCTGAAAATAAAGCTTCTGTTGCGCTGTAGAGTATTTCATCACCTCTTGTTTCTATTTCTTTCATTTTTAAATTTCTGGCAGTCATGTCTGAGATTGTGGGTTTCTTAAAATTTGAAAAAATTTGCTCAAGTTCATTTGTAGCCGCTATCAATGTTTGTGCCTGATGTTTCAAATTATCGGTGTAACATTCTAAATTGTATACTTTTAAATTTAAACAAGCCTTGGTTATCTTTTTTGTAATTTTATTTAATAAAGACGATATTGTCTGTATATCTTCTCTGTCAATCGGAGTTATAAATGATGTATCTAAAACCTCGAGAGTTTTTTTAATATTTTTATTACTTGCATGCTTATATTGTCTTGCAAGAGCAATATGTTCTTCATTTATGCCTTCCTGCATAATTCTGTTAAATAATTCTGCCGCTTGTTTACAGGATTTTGTACCTTCTTCAAACAATGAATAAAATAAATCATTTGAAGGTGGCAATATATATGACATAATTCCGCTTATTAACTTTGACATTTTCACTCCTTTTCAACAAAAAAACAATGCCTTACGCATTGTTTCATACTAAGTTTTGCTTAACTAATTCTTTTCTTATTTTATTTAAACCCGATTGAATAATTCTGGAAATTCTGGATGGTGAAAGATTAAATTCATCAGATATTTCTCTTAATTTTTTGTCGTTAAAGAACTTATACTCAATTAATTCTCTTTCTCTTGGCGGTAAATTTTTAATGGCCGCCTTAATACTTTCACTCAATTCATGGAAAAGAATTTTTTCTTCGGGATTTCTTTTTACATCTCTTATTTGTGTAGGATTATCACCCTCTGCCATTTCATCAACGGAAAGGATTGTTTTATAAACCGCTTCTCTTATATTATCTTGATTTTCCTCATCAACATAAGTTTCCTGACGGTTTTTCAAGACATACCATTTATATCTTCTTCTTACTTCATTTCTGATTGCCCATTTGATTGCAGTTGATATGTAAGACTTATTGTATGTATCAGGCGGTACATTTGCGCATAATTTATGAACTACCTGCGTTCCTATATTTTCCAATTCTGAAAAATCTATCAAATGTTTAGCAGATAATTTCTTATATTCAACCTTTGCAAGTGTTTCTATAAGTTCTTGGTAGTCTTTGATATTAAATTTTTTTACCGTCTTATTTTCTGTGCTCATACCCTAATCTGATAACTCTCCACATGATTTATTTTACATTAAATAAAAAAAATTTTACATAATACAAGCACATTTAATATATTAATTTTTGTAAACAAGTCTTTAGCCCTGAAAATAAAGGATTTTAGGTAAATTAGAATAATAAAAATAAAAACTGTTTTAACAAGATAGCAATTTTTAAATTTTTTAAGATTTTAACTTAATGTACATTAGCGCATGTTAATAAGTAATTTAGTATTAGTAAGGAGTAAATGATGATACAAGCACCAAATTTACAATATATGAATGCTCAGCAGCCTGCTGCATTAAATTATCAACAAGGTGCAAATAATTCTGTTCAAACTCAGCCGGCACAAAATCCAGGTACAATCTATAACTATCCGTCAGGAAGCTGCTATGCTGCTTTAGGACAACCTCAATATAATGGGGTAAATATTGAAATTATAAATCCTCAGGGACAAGCAGGGGTTCCACAACAGCAATATCAAATTCAAGCGAGCCGGGGACAAGAAAGCCCGTCAGCCGTTCAAGATCATGGACAACGCCATTTCCGGCCAAATGAAAAAACCGGGTTCCGCCCTGTTCGACCCTATGAGCAACAAC
>CANQCO010000021.1 GCA_947589705.1 Candidatus Gastranaerophilales bacterium | reverse complement strand
CCTAAATTGGGGCCATGGTTAATACCTGAAATTATTAAATCAGGTTTTTCTTCATCACTTAATATTGCATTTATACCTATTTTAACGCAGTCCCCCGGGGTTCCGCTTGTTATCCATATTCTTCTTGCACCAAACTTAGAATCAAGTTCTTCAACTCTTATTGGGGTATGCAAAGTTAATGAATGTCCTGCAGCACTTCGTTCTCTATCAGGAGTAACCACATATACGTCATGTTCTTTACTTAACTCTACAGTCAAAGCCTTAATGCCTTCAGCTGTAACTCCGTCGTCATTTGATAATAATATCTTCATATTAACCCCTTTTTAACTACAATTATTTAATACCCGACAACACTATGTTTTTATCAATATTATTTCTTATTTCTACCATTTTTTCTTCCGTCGGAATTATGAAATTTATTTTTGAATCTTTAACTTTTTTATCAGACTTCATAGTTTCATAAAATTCATCTGGATTAAATTTTTCTTTTGCAGATGAAATAAGTTTGTATGAATCTAAAAGGGATATAGCTTTTTTATAATACTCATCAGATATTGCGTTAATATTTTTTGCAAGTTCTAGAATCATATACATACCTATACTTACTGCTTCACCATGCGTATATACTTCATAATCTGTTAATTTTTCTATGGCATGTGCATATGTATGACCAAAATTTAATATTGCCCTAAGCCCGTTTTCTTTTTCATCCTGATTAACTACAATGCTTTTAAGTTCAACACATATCTTTATAAGTTCTTTTAATACCTTATGGTCTTTTTTATAAATATTTTCTCTGTTCTTTGTTAAAAATTCAAAAAGATTATATTCTCTTTTTGCCCCGCAGCTTTTTTCTATGAACGCATATTTAATTATTTCAGCAAGTCCTGTTTTTAATTGTCTTTCATCAAGAGTATTTATTGTATTAGTGTCAGCAAGAACGAGTTTGGGCTGATAAAATGCGCCAATCATATTTTTGCCTAAATCATGGTTAACGGCAACTTTTCCGCCGACGGATGAATCGACTTGGGATAAAAGAGTAGTCGGAACTTGAATATAGTCTATGCCCCTTTGATAAATTGAAGCTGCAAAACCTGCCATATCACCTATTACACCGCCTCCGAGTGCTATAATCGCATCTTTTCTTTCAAGCTTCATCTCCAATGCTTTATCTAATATTTGGTTAAGACAATGTATATTTTTATATATTTCGCCGTCGGGTAAAACTATAAATTGGGTATTATCATTTATAAAATACTCGCCCCAAAGCTCATTTACAACATCATTTGTTACAACCAAAAATTTGTTTGCTTTTGTATATTTAGTTATATAATCGTATGCACTATTTAACAGTCCCTCTAAAATTATTACGGGATAGGACTTTGCTTTTTGTTCAGGAATTTTTACACTAACTTCTGTCATATTTATTTATCTCTTTTAATATCTCATTAACAATTATATCAGGTGTTTTATTATCCGTAATTATTATATGATGGGCTTTTTGATAAAAATTTTCTCTCTCATCAAGTAATATTATTATTTTTTCTCTCATTGCTTCAACATTTAACAAGGGACGCTCTTTATTATTTTTAACTCTTTCATATAAAGTATCAGGTGAAGCTTTTAAATAAAAAACAACGGAATTTTCCTTTAAAAGCCTAAGATTATCAACAGATTTTATAATGCCTCCGCCCGTTGATATTATCTGATTATCATTTTTGAGTACATTTTTAAGAATCTCAGATTCTATTTTTCTGAAGTAATTTTCTCCATTTTTTTCAAAAATCTCATTAATGGTGCGTTTTTCATTTGTAATAATCAATGAATCAGTATCAATAAAGACAAAGCCTGGAAGGTTTTTTGATAATATCCGAGCAATTGTGGTTTTTCCTGAACCCATCATTCCGATTAAAGAAATATTCAAATTTACCTCACAGATATTCTTTTAATGTAGTTGTTATAATTCATTTTCATTTCTTCAATTGAATCATGAGAAAATTTTTCGCACAAATTATCCGCAATAACTATAGCGCTCATCGCTTCAGCTACAACTGAACATGCAGGAACAGCGCAGGTATCAGACCTTTCAAAGTGGGCACTTACTTCTTCTTTTTTATCAATAGCTACAGAGTTTAAAGGCTTTCTCATAGTAGGTATTGCCTTCATCGAAGCTGTTATTATTATGTCTTCTCCGTTAGACATCCCAGATTCAATACCGCCTGCATTATTTGTTTTTCTATAGTATTTGCCGTTTTCTATAAATATCTCGTCATGAGTTTTTGAACCCAAGGCAGAACTTACATTTTTGCCAAGCCCTATTTCAACGGATTTAATAGCGGGAATACTCATAACGGCTTGTGCTAAAAGTCCATCAAGTTTTCTGTCCCATTGAACGTGAGAGCCTAAACCAACAGGCACCCCTCTTATTATGACTTTAAATGTACCTCCTATCGTGTCACCATCTTCTTTTGCTTTATCAATCCTTTGCTTCATAAGTTCATAAGCATTATCATCAAAGGTTCTTAGGTCTGAATTTTCAATTTTTTCCCTGCATTTAAAAGGGTCAACACATTCTTGAGATTTTACATCATAAATTTCAGATACATAAGAGATTATCTCTATATTAAATTCTTTAAGAAGGCACTTAGCTATTGAACCTGCAGCAACTCTTGAAGCCGTTTCTCTTGCACTTGAGCGCTCAAGAATATTTCTTACATCCGTATGGTTATATTTTAAAGCACCCGCCAAATCCGCATGCCCGGGGCGCACATTTAGAATTTTTTTTGATTCTATTATTTTTTTATTTTCTTCATTATCGTCAACAGGATATGGATTCATGGCAATAGACCAGTTTTGCCAGTCTTTATTTTCTATTTCAAGGCATATAGGTGCGCCTGTTGAAAAACCATGGCGAACACCAGATTGTATCTTTACTCTGTCAGATTCAATCTTCATTCTGCTACCTCTGCCGTAGCCTATCTGGCGACGCTTTAATTCATTATCTATAAATTCTTTTTCTATTCTAACTCCTGAAGGCATTCCTTCTACTATTGTATTTAATGCCTGTCCGTGCGACTCACCCGATGTCAAAAATCTAAATAACATAGCTCTTCCTAATTCTCTGATGTAAATATTATATAACATGTTAACATGTCTGTTACATTAAAAAATCTGCTATTTTTATAGTAAAAAGTTAAATATCAATAATTTAGAGAACATGACGATGTCAAGCACAAAAAATTAAAAAGTGTCAAAATTACCATTATTAACGAATGTAAAATTTTTTTTAATCAAATATTTTAAGGGGCATGGGCATTTGTAAAAAATATTTAAAAATTATTTCCTTGTAGCTATTTTTTAATCGTTCTACTATTTAATAACAAACAAAAACGGCTTACGGAAGGAGTGATGGCAGAGCTTTCTTTTTGGGAGAGAGATATAAAAAAAGAGGAATATTTGAGGTTAGACATTAATAAAAAAGTTTGATTTTGTAGTTGGGATTAGGGGATTTATAAAAAGTTCTGTTATTACAGAACTTTTTTTATATAATTGTTAATGAGGTATAAATATGAAAAGAGTTATAGTAATTGTTATAGATTCAATGGGAATAGGTGCTATGCCTGACTGCGCAGAGTATTATGATGTGCCTGAGTGTAATACTCTTTGTAATGTTGCAAAAGCTCATAATGGTTTAAATGCCCCTAATTTATATAAACTCGGACTCGGAAATTTAGCCGATATCATGGGGATTGAAAAAAATCCCAATCCTATGGGGCAATATGGGATTATGAAAGAAACATCAAAAGGTAAAGATACAACAACAGGTCACTGGGAGATGATGGATATTATCCTTGATAATCCCTTTAAAGTATATCCTAACGGTTTTCCGGATGAATTAATAGCAAAATTTATATCGAAAACTAAATGCGGCGGTATACTGGCAAATTATCCTGCGTCAGGAACAAAAGTTATTGAAGATTTTCACACAGAACACTCTAAAACGAAATTTCCCATTATATACACAAGTGCAGACAGTGTATTTCAAATTGCGGTTGATATTGATGTAATACCACTCGAAAAACTTTATGAATACTGCACAATAGCAAGAAGTATTTTGACGGATGAATATAATGTTTCAAGAGTTATAGCACGTCCTTATAAAATGGTTGACGGTAAACCTCAAAGAATAGGAGCTTTAAGAAGAGATTATTCTGTTGAACCTTTTAAAGATTCAACCTGCGATATAATTCTCAAAAATAACGGAATTGTACTCGGTATAGGTAAAATAGAAGATATTTTTGTAGGAAAGGGTATATCTCACGCAATTCACACGGGAGGCAATACCGAAGGGCTTAATATTACACTTAAAGCAGTTAAAAACGAACTTAATCTTGATGAATTGAAAACTAAAAAATACGATATTAAGTCTTATGATAAGGAATTTATTTTTACCAATTTGGTTGATACTGATATGCTCTACGGCCACAGAAATGATGCTGAAGGATACGCTAAAGCAATAGAAGAAATTGATTCATATCTTCCAAAAATCTTTGATAATATGACAGAGGATGACCTTCTTATTATAACTGCCGACCATGGCTGCGACCCGACTGTTAAAGGAACAGACCATACAAGAGAACAAGTTCCCGTTTTGATATATTCAAAAAATATAACTCCTAAAAGACTTAAAAATATTAACTCGTTTAACTACATTTCAAAAAGAATAAAAGAATGGTTTAATATTAATTGACACGTGAAAATTACAAGTTAATAATATATTAAGTTTAAATAAACAGATTCAAGGTTTTATGGATATAAAAGAAGAAATTCTAAAGTTAAAAAAAGAAAAAAATGCAATTATACTTACACATTGCTATCAAAATATTGAAATAGACGATGTATCGGATTTTGTCGGAGATTCTTTGTACTTAAGCAGACAAGCCGCTAAAACAAATGCGGATATAATTGTTTTTGCAGGCGTTTATTTTATGGCACAGAGTGCAAAAATACTTTCGCCCGAGAAAAAAGTTCTGCTGCCTAATATGAATTCGGGCTGCCTTATGGCAGATATGATTGATGTAGAATCATTAAGACTTTTTAAATCACAACACCCGAATATTCCTGTTGTGTGCTACATAAATTCAACAGCCGAAGTTAAAGCCGAATGTGATATTTGTTGTACAAGTTCAAATGCTGTTGAAATTGTAAGAGGATTAAATACTGATAAAGTATTGTTTGTTCCTGATACTTACTTAGGGAAATGGGTAGAAAATAAATTACAAAATGTAGAAGTTATAACATTTAACGGTTTTTGCCCTACTCATTTAAGAATACGCCCCGAAGATATTATAACTGCACGCAAAAATCATCCCGATGCACTTATTTTAACTCATCCCGAGTGCCATATTGAAGTTTGCAAAATGTCTGATTTTGTCGGTTCAACTAAAGAAATAATGGAATTTGCTCAAAAGAACAATAATAAAAAATTTATTATCGCAACAGAAAAAGGCGTAGTTGACAGATTAAACCGTGACAGCAAACTCAATAATTGGAATAAAGAATTTATTTTAATTAATCCTAATATTGTCTGCCAGAATATGAAACATAATACACTCGATGATATATACAGGGTGCTTGATAAAGAAACAAATGAAATAACGCTTGAAGAAAATATAAGAATAAAAGCTAAAAACTGTTTAGACAGAATGCTCATGCAAAAGAAATTGTAAAAAATATTTTTTTTGTTATAATTAATTTGAGCTTTTTTTTAAAGTGAAAATATTAATAAAGGAGAAATCATGAAAGTAACTGTTAATGACAATTGTATAGCATGCGGTGCTTGTGAATCAGTATGTGACGCAGTATTTTCAGTTGAAGATATGGCAAAAGTAAATGCTTCAGCTATATCAGGAAATGAAGATTGTGTTAAAGAAGCTGCTGATTGCTGCCCTGTTAACGCTATAGAAGTTGAATAATTAAATTATTAAAATGCTTAATTAAAAAGAGAGGATTATTCCTCTCTTTTTATATTAGTTCTATCATTATTTTCATCAACAATAATATATTTATGCTGTTCTTTTAATTTTCTTCTATATGCTATTCTTTGATAAAGAGGCATTTTAGCCATTTTTTCTTCATCTTCAGGATAGAATTTTAATACTTCCTTTTTGAATTTTAAATTATTATTTTCATTGTTTAAAGGAGAACTTGTAATTTCAAAAGTATCAGGAATTTGGGTATTTTTCATTGACTCAGGTGTTTGTGATTGATTTAAATCACATCTGCTTGTCGGTTTACAACTACCGGTAGATAAAATTTTATTTATCATTATTCCTCCATATCAATTTCTTCTACAATAATATATTTATTTTCATCTTTTAATCTTCTTCTATATTCAATTCTATCTTCGATACTCATTTTTGACATTTTTTCTTCATCCTCAGGATAGAATTTTAATACTTCTTTTTTAAATTTTAAATTATTATTTTCGTTCATTCAATACTCATTTCTTAGTTTACAATTTCACCTTTAATATACCATTTGTGCTTATGAAAATCAAAATTTAATTTTTTAATTCTTATTTTTGAACCTCTTTGAATAAGATATTCACATTCATCACTATGTGAACCAACCAGATTAACACCTTCTAAGAAAACACCTTTTGTACCTACAGGTAAATCCATATCCCAGATAATAGGTTCATCTTTAAAAAAAGCATACTTCAATAGTGATGGTTCTACCAATGATGTTGACATAAATCTTTCTTGTGTTGCAACATAGTTACCTTGTTCAACAATATCAATTAAGTGGCTTATTTTTGTTGAATCAGAACCACATGCCATCATAAGATTCGATAATTTTTGACCATTTATTATTATTGAGTCAAGTACATCATATCCTTCACCTCTGTATACATTCATGGGTTCAGATATAGCTTGTGTATCAATATAATCAGTTAATGCTTTAATTTGTTGTTGAATTTGTTGATATTTAGTAAAATCAATAGTTTGAGTTATTTCACCTTGTGAAATTTTTCTCATCGTTGTAAGAAAAGAATTTATGTTTTCTGAATCGAGTTTATATATTCTTAGAGCTTCAAGAGTTGAAACAGGAACTTTATACTTTGTCAGATTAAATATAGCATCCCATTGTCCGGGTGTTATTTTATCAAAGTGATCTGTTATTAATTCTGATGATTTAATAACTTGGAATAATGAAACAAAATCTATTAAATTCTTCGTAAAGTATTCAATATACTTACCATCACATACATTTATTAATTTTAACATGTTATTATATTGTTCAGGAGTTATTGGAGATTTCATTCTGTGTAATATATAACTTGCTTGTTGACCGTATTCAGCAATAATCTTATTTTCAAGGTCACTAGAAACTTGCATTATATAACTGCCATTAGCTTCTTTTACCATAATACCTGATTTTGTTAACAAATCAGAAAAAGCATATTTATCTAATTGTTTGTGTAGCAGATAATAACTTTTGGTTAATTCAAGTCCCTTTTGATCTAATTGCTTCTGCAATTTTTTCTTAACATTAATATCTTGAATTTGATTTAATGAGATTTGAATATCATTTAATTCTTGTTGTGTTTTTATTTTAGAAATGGAGACATCAAATGTCTGGTTTTTAACTTTAGTTATATATGAAAATATGTCTTCACCGTTATTTGGGGTATTTTTAACTTGAGCTAGAAGGTCGGTTAAGAATTCTTTTCTTTTTAGTAGAACTTCCGTATATCTATCCAAACCTTCATCTTTAAGAATTTTTTTAATAACTTCATCATCTAAATCAACAACTTTTTGTAAGCTTGCAATTAAATCATCTCTTGTCATGCCTGCAAAAATATTAGCAGATACAAAGTTTTTTGAAGGATTAATTAAAGTTGTTATTTCATCTACTACAGACGAAAAAGGTTTTTTGCCCCCTTGAGCCCTAAAATCAAAAGTTCCGCCAAGATCTATACGAATTGCATTAATACCATCCGTAACCGCATTATCAGAACAAACTGCATCCCAATTAGCAAGCAGTGCATCCATTGCAAACCCGTCATATAATAATGAATTGGTTGTACGAATTGGCGTAATATTGGGAACATATTTACTTAATACCCCACTTTCTCCATTAGGAGAAACAAAATGAGATAATTCCGGAACATCCAGACCTGCGGCTTTATATATTTTAGAAGCTAGAATTTCCGTTCCTGATTGATTACCACCAAGTTTTGCATAAAATAATTCGCCTGTATTTTGATTAATTACAAAATATCCTTCATTGCTGCCTAATTGAGAATTTATAAATACCTCAAAATTAACACTTTCACCATTAATTTTATACACTCTTATTTCAGACTTTTTTGTTACTCTTAATTCATTAATTTTCTTTTGTACACCTAATTGGTATTCAGAGCTATCATAAATACCAGTTTTTTTCTTAGTTGATTGAACATCACCAGCTTCAACTTCTTTACTTAAAGCATTGTCTGCAGCTTCTTCATCTATCTTTGGTTCAGCTTCAATAGTGCTATCTGTTATCCCTTCATCTATCTTTGATTCAGCTTCAATAGCACTATCCGTTACACCTTCATCTATCTTTGGTTCAGTGCCAATAGCGCTATCTGTTATATCATCGCCTATTTTTGCTCCAGATCCTGAAGCACTATCTGTTATATCATCACCTATTTTTGCTCCAGCTCCTGAAGCACTATCTGTTATATCATCACCTATTTTTGCTCCAATTCCTGAAGCACTATCTGTTATATCATCACCTATTTTTGCTCCAGCTCCTGAAGCACTATCTGTTATATCATCACCTATTTTTGCTCCAGTTCCTGAAGCAATGTCAGCAGTTCCGGATGAAATTTGTTTTGTCATTTTTGATGCTATTTTACCGGCAAGTCTGAAACCTCCACCTATAACGGGTGACATAATTAAACCACCAATAGCACCTTTAATACCAGCTTTAGCAATATCCTCGCCATTTAAAGCAGCTCTAACCATGTTATCGGAAGCTCCGCCCAATGCCCCATCTACTGCCATGCCTGCGCCGAGAGAGACAGCACGTTTTGCTATATTGCCACCTGCAACATCAACGGTTTTTGTTAAGATGACGGATTTAGCCGTTTGTTTAACAGCCTGTTCGGCACCTTCTCCAATAATTTGAAGTCCAAATTTTTTACCGATTGTTTTCGTTACACAATTACCCAGACCATTTGTTACAGGCGCCATAACACCATTAATCGCACCTGTTGCAAAATCATAAAATAAATCTTTGCCTTTGTATTCTTTACCAGTTAATACAGCATCAATACCTTTAATTCCTATTTTAATACCGGCACCTGTAGCTGTAGCAACAGCAAGTCCTATAGCCAACGAAGCACCACCCGTTGGAACTGCAAGAGCAAAAGCACCAACAGAAAGGATACCTGAAGCTATATCAGCTGCAACATCCACGCATGTTTTTTGTCCTTCATTATATTTATCAAGAGTTTTTTGAGCTTCTTCTTTTGTTATCTCACCTTTATCAGCCTGTTCAATAATCTTTTGAACATATTTAGAGCCTGATTTCATTCCGAAAATATTTTTAAAGCCATCCCATAATTTACCTATAAGTCCTTGTTGTTTTTTTATTTTTTCAAAGGATTTCTTAAGTTCTGACTCATTATTTAAACTAGAACTAAATGTGTCTTGAATTGGCATTTCTTTAAATGGATTAGAATTACTAATGTTACCAATTTCCGCCGGCTGGATGTTTTTTACTTTATCAAATTGAGATTTATTATTTAATATATTAAAATCCATATAATAATTTCCTTATATATATTAAATTTTTAATATATTGAGTTTTGTTATTTTGTAACAAAATATAAACAATCAGTCTTATATATAAAATACAATTATTGTCATTAAGCTTTTCTTATCGTCAGGTAATAAAGCTCCGCCTATTTTATAAGATTTGTCTATTTTAAGAGAATGGATTTTCTAATTATATTTGTTTCTGTGTCTTAATTTCATTTGTATACTTTTATTTGGTATTAAATTAATAATAATTTTTTTTGAAAAATATATAAAATAACTAATAATATCAAAAAATGTCATTTTTAACTTATAGTCACCCATTATTTTTTTACTGATATTTTTTTTATAACTAATTTTTATATTTAAAAATTTTATTATTTTTCGTTGATTATTAATTTCATCAAAAATAATCTTAAGATTTAAAATATGATTATAATATATATTTTTTTCCTCCTTTGAATTAATAATATACAAAAAATATATTTCTGATTTAGGAAATAATTTTTCTAAATTATTCTTTCTGCATTTTAACTGTAATACGATATTATCAATTTTCTCAGGAGTTTTTGTTATATAAACAATCAAAATTTTTTTACTGTTATTCATTTTATATAACAAGCGCTCATATCTTCTTTTATATTTTTGATTCACAAACTGATATTGCCTTTCAAACTTTTCTCCTATAGGAAAATCATGTACAAAAAACAATCCAGTTCTCTTATTATAATAACAATCATTAACTTGGTTATTAGAATTTAGAACTATTTCTAAATCTTCTTTATTAAAAAAATCTTTAAATTTATTAATAATAATGTCAATATTTCTGCCGAATTTTGAATTTGAAAGCCAATCAAAAGGAAAAGAGTTAGTCTGCAGATTATTTCTACGTAACATTAATGAAGTATCGCAATTTTCTCCAATTCCAAAAATTAAATCAAAACTTTTTTTCATTAGTTACCTTTCTTAAATTTATTCAATTATTTGAATTAGAATACTCCATTTATATTATCACAATATTAGTTGTTTTAATACCTAATTTTATATATTTAATAATATTGTGTTTATTTATGAATTAAATTACCTAAATTTTAAGGAAGTTCATTGAGCTTTATAATAAAAATGAGGTTAGTATGCAAAATTTAAATCAAAATGAACCGTTTTATCAAATAAGTCAAGCAGCAAAGCTTTTAGATATATCAAGCGACAGATTAAGAACCTATGAAGAAGAAGGTTTAATTTCACCATATAGAAAAAATAACAAAAAAGACGGGAAAAGATTATACAGCCTCAATGATATAGAATGGCTACGATATATCAGGGATTTAATAAAATTAGGAGTTACAATTCCTGCTATTCGTATATTATTAACATCAAAATGTTATATAAATAAAAATATACTGAGAGAAAAAGATATTGAAATAATAAAACTTGTAAAAAAGCTAAAAGATAGTTCTGTTTATCAGGAGTTGATAAAAAATAAATAAAATTTTAGGTAACTATATACAATATTACAGTAAATATAGCTAAAGTACTTTTAGCTATTTTATTCCCATATATTCAATATTCTCTACCCTATTTTAAATTCTAAAATTTTATATTAAAATATGGAAATATTATTAAGTATAATTATTTTTAGGGAGTGTAGAGGATGTTCAAAAAGCCTGATATTATGCAAATTGTCGGGGGGGGGGGTACAGCCTAGAAGATTTTTCAATGATATGGAGGCATGTTCATGAATAAAAGCCTCTGTAATGATTTAAATTTTTCTAAAAATGAAGAAGTTAATTATAAGAAAAATTTTTGCGAAAAATATTTTAATAAAGGCACTTGGGATTTAGACGTATTAAATCAAGTTGATATATTGTTAAAAGATAAAACCGGCGAGAAATTATTATATATTGAATCAAAATATATTATTAAAAACGAAACTCAACATAGACAAGCACTCGCACAAGTTATTCTCACCAATAAAAAACAAGAATCCATTTTAAGTAAAGTTGCTTTAATATATCAAAATACAAATTATGATGATGTTTTAGAATTTATTGACTGTTCTGATAATTCAGTTATGTATAATAACGATATAAATTGGAAATCCGAACGACCGAGCAATCCTACAAAAGATGCTATAGATAGAATAAATGACAGAATACAAGGAAGAATAACAGTTTTTAGAAATGAAGAAATTAAAGAATTTTATTCACTTTTAAAGACACATCAAGATATAGTAATAGATATAACAGAAAAAAACTTAATTGTTGTTTATAACCAATGGAAAAATGAAGTTAAATTTATAGAAGATATAGATGATGAACAAGATTTAATTAATCTTTTTCTAGTTGATATTTTAAACAATACAAAATATAAAAAGAAAATTTATAGTTCAATGCTTCCTGATAAAGCAATAGAACAAGATTTGATTAGGGAAGGTACAAATCTTAGTCAGTATCAAATAATGTTTAGAAGTGAAGGTGCTGTTGACGGAATCAAATATTCGGGAACAAAAGCTTCCAGATATTATACTATTCAAGATAGTAAAAAATATAATTTCTTTTGGAAAAAATATAAAAGACCGCCTGAAGAAAATGAGTTTATGAAAATACTTGAACATTCAGGTAAATTATATTCTGACAAATATCGAAAAGATACAGGAGGAGAATACACACCAATATGTTTTGTTGAAAAACAAAATGAATTACTGTATGAAAACTATAAAATGGATGATTATATAGTTTTTGACCCTTGTGCGGGTGTGGGAAATTTGGAAAATCAATTTGGCAAAGATTATAAACAGTATTGTTATCTTTCTACCTTAGAACAAATGGATGTTGATACCTGTAAACTTAAAGACTTTGATAATGCAATACAGTTTGATTATTTAGCTAACGATAAGCAACCAATGTTTAAATACGGAGGAACTCCACTTGATATAAAAGAAATATCAAAACGGGAGAACCGAAAATTAATGATTATAATGAATCCTCCTTATAAGGGTATGGGGAATAAAAAAGATAAAGCTATAGAATTTTTTAATAAGGTAATAAAATTAGAACCAGATGTAATTGTTTATTATTGTAAAACCGAGTTTTTTTTAAGAGATACTATTTCATATTTTTTAAAGTCTAACTATAAGATAAAATCACATATTTTTAGTAATGCAAAAACTACTTTTAAATTATCAAGTTGGATGGTTAGTTTAGTAATTTTTGATAAAAAAAATGGTGAAAAATTAGATAAAAATGAAATCCCTATTGATAGATATGAATTAAATGCGAAAACAGAAAAGTTAGAATTTATCAAGACATTAACATACAACAATGAATCATATAATACGATAAAAGAGATTGAAAATATAATACGTCAAAATGATACAGGTATCAGACTGGGACAATGGACTAATCAAAATTATTGTTTAACTCTTAGTGAGCGAAAGGAGTTAAATAATAAAATCACCACAAATAATTTAAAATATTGTTTACTATTAAAAGGGATAAATTTTAATACCCATGGAAAATATTTTGAAACAAGCAACTTAGTTTATAAAGGAGAAGTTAAAAATATTTCTTCCGAACTATTTAATAATGCTATAATGTTTTCACTTTTTTATAAGGGAATGATGTTTACCAATAAAGGACAAAAGAACTATATAATGCCTTTTACCTCTCAAGAATTAGGTTGTGCCAAAAATGATTTAAATATTCTATATCCGGAAGACAATACATTACTTGCTCAGCTTGAGCAGAATAAAAAGCCTTTTGATTTTAGAGAGTTTCTTGCACAATTTGAATTTTCAAAAGAAGCAAAAGACCTGTATAATTCTGCCTTACAGATATTTAAGTATTATCATAAAAATGATGAATATAAAAATAAAGATTGGAATGACAGTTTTTACGATATTACAAATGCTATAATGGGAAAAGATATATCTTCCTTTAAAACAATGGATAAAGAAAAGGATACAAGAATAACAAAAGTAAAAACAATAGAAGGAACAAAGGGCTTTGGAAGAAACACCATAAAATATGTAGTAAATTCAAAAGACTTACCAATTTTTGAAAATTTTTTTGAAACTCGTGATATTCTTGCAAAGAAAATAAATAAAGAGTTACTTGAAGACGGTATTCTTCTTTGGGAAAGAGAAAATTTATATTAAAAGTCTTAATCTATTTTCTTTTTAGTTTGAAACGGATAATTATATAAATATTTTCGATAGAATTAGTTAAAATATAATCATTTAAATAAATTTTGCCTTTTGATTTTTAAATTTATAAATTATCAAAATCTTTAGTATAATATATAAGATACACTAATTTAAAGTTTTACTATACAAATACGGGTACAACTGAAACTAAATTATTATATAATAATACAATAGCAATAACAACTTTTCTTTCGATTATCTCTCTCTGACATGTAAAACTGAAACTCTAGCAAGATGAGATGCGATATTTAAAGCTGCTGCTTCTTCTATTGGAAGAGGCTTAATATTCCTATGTTTAGACTTAGAAAAAGTACGATAGACTTTTAAATTACTATTGTTAACTGATTTTATTTTTCTAACATCTTCTATTCTAATATCTGCCCTGGCTTTAGTTCTTGGATTTTTATTTTTATATACTTTGATATCCCCAATTTTATAAATTTCTTCTATTTTGTTATTATTAAGTTCTTCTGTAATATCATAAACCGATATTTCCATTTTTCCTTTGTCTTTTTCGCCGTAGAACATTGCAGAAGAAGCACGACTATCAACTTTATCAAAATATCTTTTGTTATTAGTATACCGAGTTAATATTCTATTGTTATTTTTATCTTCAAATTCAAGCACTTTTTAATATTCCAGATATTCTATTAATAAAATTTAGTTGGTTTATTTCTGTTTGATAATTTTCTCCATAATCATTTATAGTATCAGTTATAATACTATAAATATACTTATTATTACCACAAAATACTATAACAATAGATATATTATTATAGTTCCATTCAAACCCCAAACAATCGTTTTTAAAGGGAATTACATTTGGTAGAACATTCAAGTTTTTTAAATAAAAAGCAAATTCCTTCATATTTAAATAGGAACTATATAATATACTTTCTGATTTTACCTTTGCGTCATCAACCCCAACAGCTTTTTGACATTCTTCAAAGACTGCATCAATTTCCGGAGATAATATAGTTCTTGAAGTTGATTCAACTTCAATTAATCTATAATTATCTGTATTTGATTTTATAAAATTTTTTTCGAAAAATGTATTTACTTCATATAAAATAGGTTTTATATTATAAGTCCAAGCAAAAGCACAATTAACCGTCATTACATAAACTCCTTGATAATGTAGGCATTTTCAAAATTAGAGAAAAATATTTCATTTTTAAATTTTTTTAATTCAATAAGTTTGTTCTCAATGTCTTCAGTTTTACTTAAAGTATACTCTAGTGTATAATGTGTATCAATATCAAAGATAACATTAATTAAATCAGATTGGTTAGTTGGATTATACTGAGTTTTCACAGTAGCAAACATTTTATTATTTTCAGAATTAAAAATATTAGAAACTAATAATGAATTACCAATATAAGCATAGTAGTTTCCTTGTATACGATTGGTCAAATTGATAGTGGGTCTAATATAAAAAACTTTACCTATATCTATATTTTTTAAATTAAAACTATTAATATATCTTAGACCTATTTCTTGTATTCTAAACTCTTTAATGCTTGAATTAAAAAAACAATTTAAAATGTTGTAAAAATTGCTAATAAAAGTTTTATAATCTATATATTTACTGTTATCAACATATAATATTCTATTAGGTTCTATTAAAACTTCAATTGAATTGTTGCTATTTGTTAATTTGAGTCCAACTATAATATCTTGAGTTAATTTTGAACTATCGCCTAATTGAAAAGACATTATTTGAGTTTTTTCCTTTTTAGAAAATATTTCTTTTAATTTAGAATTTTCGTAAAGTTCTATAATGTCATCAATTGATTTAAAAATTTTCTCAAACATTAATCCAACAATTACCTGTTTTATGGGCGGGTTATTTAATTTATTATTTTCTACAGAATCCATAATTATTTTTTACTATAATACTACTTCATAAACTATACAAATGATTATACCATATAATTATATTAAGTTATAAAAATTTATCTATATTATTCTAATAATAAAATAGCTAAAAATTATTATAGCTATGTTTACTGTAAAATTGTATATAGTTACCAAATTTTATTTAACTTTTTCTACTTTATGTGATTCAATCAAAACCATAAGAACAGAAATATCAGCAGGTTTAACACCGCCTATTCTTGAGGCTTGCCCTAATGTTGCAGGACGGATTTTCATTAATTTATCTTTTGTTTCGGTTGATATATGTTTGATACTTTTATAGTCAATATCATCGGGAATTTTAATTCTTTCAAGTTTAGATGACATATTTACCTGTTGTATCTGACGCTTGATATAACCTTCATATTTAATTTTTACTTCAACCTGTTCATAAATATCACGTCTGAGATTTAAATTTTTTGTGTTCTCATCAATTAAACACAAAGTTTCATAAGTTATATTGGGTCTTTTTAAAAGTTCTGAGAGCTTCATCCCTTTATCAATACTTTCATCGTATTTAGAAAGTATTTTATTTACTTCATCAGAAGGTGAAATTTTATCCGTATTTAATCTTTTTATTTCATTCTCTATAGTTTGCTGTTTATCAAGAAACATTTTATAACGCCATTCAGATATCAGTCCTGCCTTATATCCAATTTCCGTAAGTCTTTCATCGGCATTATCCTGTCTTAATAAGAGCCTATACTCAGAGCGTGAAGTAAGCATTCTGTATGGCTCATTAATATCTTTAGTGACAAGGTCATCAACAAGAGTGCCAAGATATGAAGACTCTCTTGAAAGAGTAATCATTTTTCTATTTTGCAAATAAAGTATGGCATTTAACCCTGCCAAAAGCCCTTGAGCCGCTGCTTCTTCATATCCTGAAGTGCCGTTTATCTGACCTGCACAAAATAGTCCTTTTACTCTCTTTGTCATAAGAGTATGATTTAATTGAACAGCAGGCATGTAATCATATTCAACTGCATAAGCAGGTTTCATAATATGAACATTTTCAAGTCCCGGAAGCGACCTTAACATTTGTATCTGAACTTCTGCCGGCAGGCTTGTAGAAAATCCCTGAACATACATTTCATAAGTATTTTTTCCTTCCGGTTCGATAAAAATGTGATGTGAAGGGTTATGGCTGAATCTTACCACTTTATCTTCAATAGAAGGACAGTATCTTGGCCCTACTCCGTGGATTAATCCCGAATACATAGGTGATTTATCAAGATTATTTCTTATAATCTCATGAGTTTTTTCGGTAGTTCTTGTAAGGTAGCAGGGATATTGTTTTCTAATCGGTCTATCGGGAAGAAACGAGAAAAATGAAGGATTTTCATCTCCGGGTTGAATTGTCATCTTATCAAAATCAATTGTTCTTGCGTCAACTCTTGCAGGAGTACCTGTTTTTAATCTGCCAATCGTAAACCCTAAACTTTTTAAAGACGGTGAAAGACCTTTAGCACTGACTTCACCAAGTCTTCCAAACTCTAAATATTGAAGCCCGACCCAAATTCTTGCTTCAAGTGAAGTACCTGTTGTTAAAATAACGCAAGGAGCATAATATTCAAGCCCAAATTCATCTTTTACTCCTTTTACTTCGTCATTTTCAACCATAAGTTTAGTCATAGTACACTGTTTTAAAGATAGGTTCGGTTCACTTTCAAGAAGAGAGCGGACATATCTCATATATTCTTTTTTATCAGATTGAGCTCTTAAAGCTCTAACCGCAGGACCTTTTGATGAGTTAAGCACTTTAAGCTGCATATAAGTTGCATCTGCAGCTATACCCATAATTCCGCCGAGTGCGTCAATTTCTCTAACCAGACAGGACTTAGCAGGTCCTCCTATAGCGGGATTACAGGGCATTAGTGCAATATTGTCCAAATTTAAGGAAGCCAATAGAGTTTTGGCACCCAATTTAGCACACGCAACTGCGGCTTCACAGCCTGCATGTCCTGCTCCTACTACTATTACATCATACTTAAACATATCTTGATTATAGCTTAAACAAATATTTTTAACACTTTCATTTTAATTGTAAAAAATTTGACTATTTCTCTTAATAAATCAAAAAAATACCATGACAAATTTTATTATAAGTTCTATTATAAATATCAAAGATAACAAAACACTAAATGGAGATGGGGCAATTAATAACTCGGTTTTAAATGCTGCTTCTAGTAAATTATTTTTAGAAAGCACTAATTTAAGTTCATTATCCGCAGAGGATGATAAATTCAGTTCGTTGAGTATGTCTGCTATGCTCGCAAGAGGTAAAGTACCTGAATCTCATAGAAGAGTTGCAGATAATTATATGGTATTAAAAAAAGTATACGGCACCCCTGTTGTTCAACCAAGAATTAATGTTAAAGAAAAAGCACTCTTAGCTAAATATGACTTTAATCCTTTGGAATACTCAACAATTAAGCAAATAAATGAAGAACTTTCTTTTTTAAAACGCTGGTCTTTATCTTTAGAACAAAATCTAAGAAATGATGCCAACGAAATAATACAAATAAGAGCAAAAGAATTAAAATTTTTAGTTGCCTCCAGATATGTCAGCTTAACAGGTGAAATATATTTAGGCTACAAAGCTATTGAAAGATATTTTGAAGAAATATCTAAATACTAAAGATATTTTACTAATTCTTCCCTAAGTTTTACCGCAATATTAATTGCAGCTGTTTGCACATTTTGATTTTCAAAAAAATCAGACCTATATGTATATTCTTTGACAATTTTTCTTGCATAGCTTCCTAATGCAACGCCATTTACATCAACACTGCATTCTTTTGCGAGTTTTGTTGATTTTGAATTAGTCCCGCCTGATAAAATTATATAAACAGGCAGATTATTTGTATCAATAAGCTGAGCAAATGCCACAGTTGGCAGAGTTGTACTATATGAATCATCTAAACCTGACATTGCTTTACCGTCAACTTGAACAATATATGAATAATCAGGCTTATCACTTATCATTGCTTTTAACAATGACATTATGCCTTCATTGCCAAGTTTTGAGCGATCAAGACATATACTTAACATACCGTCGTAGATAGACTTAATTTTATTAAAATTGTCTATAATATCATTAGTTTTTTCACTTGAACAATGAAATTCGACGCAGTCAATGCCTTCTGAAAGCATTGGCAGAAGCATTGTATAAGGAGCCTTATATTTATGTTCAAGTATAACAGCGTTAAAAGGACAATTTTGAATACAAACAGAACAGCCTATACACCTTTTTTCATCAACAATATATGAGTTATCCTCTTCAAAAATTGCATTATGAGGACACACCGAAATACATTTTGAACAGTTATTACACTTTTGTTTATTAATTACGGCTTTTTTTAAATGAATATCATCAGCAAGACCCACACTAACACATATCAAAGCTTCAACTTGAGCTAATTTAAGAGCATGTTTAGCCGCCTTAACAACTTCCGGTTTAGCACTTATATCAAACATATTAAAACCGGCTTTTGCATAGATATAAATGAGTTTTTCTATTTCTTTTACATCTTCATTGCCTGCTCCAAGTATTAGCTTCAGGCACTTTCTCGTTTCAAGTATTTCTTTTATCTTTTCCATATCGCATTTATTATATAATAAAGAAAAAAGGAATTAACATGAATAAAATAAATATTGAAGATTGTCTTATTATAGCCGTTGATATTCAGGAAAAACTGGTAAATATGTTAAATGACGGAAACCAGCTTGTTAAAGAAGCACAAAAAGTTTTAAAAGCAGGTGATATACTAAATTTACCGATAATTATAACGGAACAATATCCCAAAGGACTTGGAGATAGTGTGGAAGAGATTAAATCATCAGTAAAAAATGCCCAATACATAGAAAAAAACAGTTTCAGTATTGTTAATGAAGACAATATTTTAAACCTGATAAAAAAATATAATAAAAAACAGATTATAATTTTTGGAATTGAAACGCATATATGTGTGCTTCAAAGCGCAATCGACCTTTTAAATAATGGATTTGAAGTATTTGTTGTACAGAATGCTTCGGCTTCAAGGAATATAAATGAACATAATGCAGCAATAAGAAGGTTAATTCATTTTGGAGCTCAAATTGTTACTGTTGAAATGGTTATTTTTGAACTTTTAAAATCATCAAGACACCCTAAATTTAAGGAAATTCAAAATTTAATTAAATAGATTTCAAATTATTTATTCTCTCATATAGTTCAAAATTAGTCTTAAGCTCTCTTGAACGGTTTTTAACATAAGAAAGTAAGTCGTATATATGTTGAGGGATATTATTTTTATTCAAATTAAACCAATTTTCTTCAATATCCAAAATTGTATAAGAAAGATTATCTTCCTTATTAGCAATAAGCCATTTTTCAAGTTCTTCAATATTATCGTTTAAAGGAGGAATAATAATATATTTAGCGCTGACATTAGCAAATCCCGAAAAAGTTTTACATTGTGCATATCTTTTTATATTGGCTCTTACGACATCGTAACAGTCGATATTTTTAATTTTTTTATATGTTTCACTGCAGCCGGAATCAACCGATATAGTAATATGGATTTTCCCCTCACGTAAACCTTTTTCTATACAGGGAATGTATTTAATACCGGATGAATGAACCCTGATATTTTGAAAACCGTTATCTAGCAAGAAATTGATTATTTCTTCAAACTCATCAAGTAAAGCAGGTTCGCCGCCGCCAAACATTATTTTTGAACTGCGCCTCAATATACCATTCTTTGTTAAGTTTTTTATAATATCAATTAAATGATAATTATCATTTTTAAATTCTTCAGGATGTTGAGCAGAGTAGCAATATATACATTTTGAATTACAATTTGACCAATGGCTTATATATAAAGAATTTATATAATTTCTTTCATCCCACGCATCTGACTTTAAAGACGGGCAATTCATACAATTAATATGAATTTTGCCTTTTTTATGAAATGCTCTAAATTTATTACGTACTTCAAAAATCCTGTCTACTTTGAAATTATCACCATAAAAATTATCTTGAATAATAGTCTGAATACCCTCTTTTACACCCATAAAGCAGCACATGGAAATCTTAGAAGGGAAAAAAACAAGTCCATGTTCAATCCACTCACAGCTGTAATAAAATCCTTCTTTTTTAGGTATATAATTCGGGTTTAATACAAACATTTATTTTCTCTTTATTAAAGCTAACAGCGGATTTTTTTTGACTTTGTAATTATTATACACATTTTGCAGTCGTTCATACAATTCAAAATTTGTACGATATTTTTTAGAAAGCTTTCTAGCATACTCTACAAGCTCAAAAATATGATATGGAATATTATCTTTATGTTCAAGATAATAATTTTCTTCAATATCAAGAACTGTAGTATACAATCCCGCATCTTTGTTAGATTTCATCCATTTTTCAATTTCTGATTTATTATCGTTAATTCCAGGAACAATAATAAATTTAGCACTGACTAAAAATCTGCTTAAAAAATTTGTTTGAAGAGCGTATTTTCTTATATTTTCACGAACTTTATCAAAACATGGAACTTGTTTAATTTTTTCATAAGCTTCTTTAGTCCCTGAGTCAACAGAAACAACGACATAACCTCTTATTTCATTAATTGCTCTTGCAATAGCAGGACTATAGCGTATACCCGATGTATGAACTCTTATTCCGTAAAAATAATTATCAAGAAGATAATTCATAACATCTTCAAATTCATCCAGCAGTGTAGGTTCACCACCGCCAAATGAAACATCAGTATCCTGGGACAATATACCTTTTCCAAACATATCTTTTATATAAGGAAGAACAGAATAACGTTTGTCTTCTAAGAAATCCTCAGGATGCTGAGTTTCAAAACAATAAATACATTTTGCATTACATTTTGCCCAGTGACTGATATATAAATGACTAATATAATGCCCGTTATCAGCCCAAGTATCTTCTTTAAGAAATGGGCAACCCAAACAATTTTGGTGAATTTTGCCTTTTTTATGATAACGCCTGAACATATCCTTTATTTTAAAAATTCTATTCCAATCTATATTTTGACCAATAAAATTATTTCTTAATAATGTATGGCCACCGGCAGCATGCCCGCAAAAACAGCAATTGGCAAGTTTATATTGAAAAAAAACAAGACCATGCTCAAGCCAAGGACAACTATAATAATATCCTTCTTTTTTACTTACATAATTTTCATTATATATAAACATTCTGCCCTCTACTTAGGTATTATACTTATTTTTTTCACTATTTTTTATCATTTTATATATTTTATCTGCTCTATCATATAAATCAAGCTGAACATTATTTATTTCAGACATTTCTTTTACGAAAATAATTAATGACTTTACATAATCAGGAATATTTCTCTGTATTTCATTATACCAAGCAATGTCTAAATCAACAGCAAGTCTTTTTACACCGAGATTTTTACATAACATAAACCAATCTAATATTTCTTTATTATTATCATTTATTCCCTTTAATATAATAAATTTTATAATTACTCTTTTTTCCGAAATTTGTTCATATTGAAGATATCTTTTAATGTTATTAATAACAATATTAAAAGTATCGGAACCTTTAATTTTTTTATAAAGAAAAGAAGAACTTGAATCTAAAGAAATACAGATTTGAGCACAGTTTTTTGCAATAGCCTCAGCAACAGAAGGAGCAAATCTAATACCTGAAGAATTAACCGTAATATTACTAACGGAAGCTTCCAAAAGGAAATATATTAATTTATCAAACTCGGGATATATGGTAGATTCTCCACCAGCTATAGAAAAATGTGTATTTTGATTTATGAGCTTAGAATCAAACATCTGTTCAAGAATTGGAATTATATTATAAATATTCTCATCAGAAAGGTTATTATCTCTGACGGCGGGACAATAAATACATCTTGTATTGCAGTTTGTCCAATGCGTTAATAAAACCTCGGAGAAATAATCTTCGTCATCCCAATAGTCTGACTCGAGGAATTGGCATCCCTTACAAAAGTCAGGAATTATTCCGTTTCTGACTTGATTTCTTAATTGTCTTTTTATATCAAGAATTTTTTGTTTATCAAAAAAAATACCATTAAAATTATCATCAAGTATAAATCTGCCTTTTCCCTCATGGCTTTGTTCACAGCAGACTCGGATTATATTTGCATGGTCAAAAATAATACCATGTTCAAGCCATTTACAACTTAAAAATTTTTTTTGTCCTTTAGCTATTTTAGGTACATCATTTAAGAATTTATTAATTTTTAAGAACATACACTCCACCTATGTTCCGGATGAATATTGTAATTTATTATCCCTGTCAATCTTAAGGTTAGAAGCCCGTTCGTATAATTCACAGCTTTCTATATTATATTGGGTATATGATTTATAAACAAAATCAAAAATAACATAAATATAATTCGGTATATTATTTCTGTTTTTCTTAAACCAATTATCTTCTATATCAAAAGCGATATGTCTTATTCCTGAATCATAAGTCATTTTCATCCAATTTTTAACTTCTCTCAAATTGTCATTAACTCCGGGGATAAGAACATATTTAGTTCTGATTAAACCATTTTTTGATTTTGCATAATTTCTAAGATTTTCCCATACTTTATCAAAACAAGGAACATGCTTAATTTTTTCATAAATCTGTTTAGAACTTGAATCAACAGAAGTAATAAGAGTAATTTTACCTAATCTTAAACCCTTTTCAATAGCCGGAGAATATTTTATTCCGTCAGAATGAATTCTTATATTATAAACATCATAATCTAAAAGCAGGTTAACTAAATCTTCAAATTCATTTAAAATAGTAGGTTCTCCGCCTCCAAAAGTAATTGTGGCATTTTTTGATAATATTTTTTTATCAACCATATCCTTTATTACAGGATATATATTATACGTTTTATTAGAATTAAAAAACTTTTTATCTTTATCGGTATAACAATAAATACAATTACAATTACAATGTGTAAAATGCCCGATAAGAACTTCATCAATATAATTATCGGAGCTCCAGTCATTTTCTTTTAAATAATAACAGCCGCTGCATTTTTGAGGAATAATACCTTTTTTTAAATCCTTCCTCATTAATGCACGGCTTTCAAATATTTTATCCCAATCTATTAATTCACCTCTATAATTAGCGATTTGTAAAATATTACCGCCTCCGGGATGTGAGCTTATACAACATATCTGTAATGAATTTGAGAAGAAAGTTATTCCATGTTCTAAATGTATGCAGCTTGTATATTTCAAAACTAATTCCTATACTAATCTAACAAAATAAATTATACATTTAATAAAAAATGAAGACAAGAAACTTTGTATTCTTGACTTAAACAAAATGAAATGATAATTTAATATTATTAAATATAGGGATATTTTAGTGAAATATTTAAGCTGTAGATATATAGAACACGGAATGGATTTTGAACATACAAGACTCGAGACTTGTTGTTTTACATGTCATTCAGGAGGAGGCAGAATCACCTTACAAAATGAGTACGAAGGTGAAAAAATTGATTGGCAAAAGTTCTTTGATAAAAAAAGGAAATATAGACAAGAACACAAAAAAGGTAATTTAACTCCAAATTGTATAGGTTGTATATTCCTTGAAGAAAGAAATTGGGATGATGATGACTATATAAATTTTCTCCAATTTAACTACTGGGTACAATGCAACAGTAAATGCAGTTATTGCTACGAAGTACAAAACAGAAAAATATTTGATAAAATTAAGCCATACAACACTGTTCCCATAATCAAAGATATGATTGAAAAAAAGATACTACGTCCCGGAGGCGAGGTTGCATTTGGCGGCGGAGAACCTACTATTGCTCCTGAATTTGAAGATTTAATTAAACTTTTAACCGACAATAATTTTAGTAATATGAGAATTCATTCTTCAGGTATTAAATACTCACCTGCTATTGAAAATGCCATAAAAAAAGGAGTTCTTAATGTAGTTATTTCGATAGATTCAGGGTGTGAAAAAACATATAAAAAAATAAAGAACGTAAATGCTTATAAAAAAGTTTTAGAAAATATGAATAAATATGCACAAGCAAATACTAATAATTATGGGTTAATGACTTCAAAATTTATTATTATTCCAAATGTCAATGATAACAGAAAAGAAATTGATTTATGGATAGATTCCGTTAGAAATATCGGAGGGAGATGGCTTGCTGTTGATATTGAAGATGTTTGGTATAAAACTAATAGAGCTACTATTTCACCATACTATTTAGACCTTATTAACTATATAATTGACAAAGCAGATAACTTTAATATGAAAGTTGAACTTTATGACAGAGCTAAAGGGTTAAAGGAAGGTAAAAATCAAATAATCGTATAATTATTTTGTTACAAAGTGTGACTTCTTGTTATTTTCTGCATTATAAAAAGCAATTTTTTTAATTTTAATTTTTTATAATATGTGAAGGTATATGTGTTTCTATGCTAAAAATTACACCGGTAAATAATATTAATATATATAAAGCTAAGCCGAATATGGATAATTCGGTAGAAATTACAGCAAATAAAAACTTAAACTGTAATAAATATAAACATGTGAATAGCGAAAATTTAAAAGCTTATATACCTTCATTTTGTGCAACAAAAGAGATAAATACAAAAAAACAACCCTCAAAATCAGAACAATTGAAAACAATTGAATCATTAATAGACAAAGAATATGCACAAATTCTGGATAAATTAGATAAGATTGGAATACTTGATAACAACAAATCAAATGACGGTTCTAGCGTTCTTGATAATCTATATGGCATAGCAACAGAACCAAGAATAAGGGGATTGTCTGAAAAGCTTATTATACAGGAAGTAATAAAAGCAATAAGCAATCCGACAACAATCACACAAAAATTCGGCGATATACCTCAAAATGTTGCAAAAGAAATAGAAACAGAAACAAATCAACCTCTTCCAAAAGAAGCATTAAACGTAACATCATCTTCTTGCACTGTAAGCTGTATAGAATACAATTTGGCAAGCAAGTTCCCTGCTGAATTTGCAAGATTTGCAAGAGGATTAAGTTCATCTGACTACTGTGTTGATAAAACAGTTAAAATGACTGATATTTCTCCTTTGTGGTCTGATGCCTTAAAAAAATTAAAAGAGTTTAAAACAGAACATAAAATTCTTGATGATTGGAATCATGTAACAGTAAGAATAAAACCGGACAGAAATGCTATAGTAAGAGCAAGAATACAAACTTCATATAAAGATGCTGATGAAAGGTCTTGTGTTGATGTATTAATTCAATCAGCACTTTTAAATTTAGGTTCACAAGATACATATAATGCCCTTACTGACGAAAGAACAGGTGAGCTTAATCCTGATAAAACCGGTTTAACAGAATATGAGAAAAATTTTACGGAAGAAATTGTTTTAGGCTCTCCTAAAATTTCTGTTGTATATCAGCGGATTGATGAAAACGGAATTTTACAAGGTTATAACTGTTCTTTAGAAGAGACAAAACAACATATATTAAACTCTTTAAAACTGGGACATTTCGTTATTATTGGATATACACACTTAGACTCAAATAATAAAGTAGACGGAGGTCATGAAATTACTATTACCGGATACAAAACCGATAAAAACGGAAACGGTGAATTTATATGTAATGATACTGATGATGATACTTCTTCTCTTGTAATTATTAAAGAAGATAAACTGTTGCCATTAATTCATCATGCCGGAATTGTGAAAGAAGCTCTTAATAGCAATGATACTATTGTTGAACCTTGGAGAGAAATTTTAAATAACCTGCAAAATTCTATAAAAGAATAAATATGTAATCAATAAAAATAATTATATTATTTATTTTATTATTTTTATTAAAAAAAGAGACCCCTTAAAAAGGGGTCTCTTTTTATTGAATTATTATGCTCTAATATTTAATGAACCGGAATTTGATTTGGTTTTATCAGGTAGTTTTGATGAAATAAATAGAGCAAGTCTAGAAATCACATCTTTACTACTTTTTGAAGATGCAACCTTAGATTCAGCCGTCTGACCTTTTTGTACAGTATCAGTTTCTACTTGAGTTTGAGGTTGAGTTTGTATAGTATCAGATGAACTATTTACTTCTTGAGTTTCAGTTATAGACGGAACTATTATATCAGGTTCGTCATTTTGTATACTTGCTTCCATTTGAGGTTGTGATTCTGAATTACCAGGTAATGGAGCATTTTCAGTTGGAGGTACCAGCTCTGGTGAATCATCATTTCCTACTGAACCCTCTATACCGGGAGATTCTTCACAAGAAGGTTCTTGAACAGGAGGTACATCTTGGTCACTTCCATCATCAACTTGTTCAGGAGGTACTTGTTCGCCAATACCGGGTTGTGATTCATCATCTTGTTCTGGAGGTACTTGTTCGCCAATACCGGGCTGTAATTCATCATCTTGTTCTGGAGATTGTTCTTCAATATCAGATCCTTCTTGATTAGAATCATCATCTGGTGTAGGAGGTAATTGTTCATCAATACCAGGTCCTTCTTGCTGAGATCCATCACTCGGTGGAATAATCAACCCAGGATCTTGATTTTCATTATCATCTCCGTCAACGCCTGGAGTTGGATCACAAATTCCAGGTCCATCTTCTGTTCCAGGCTCATCCGGATGATCCGGAGTATCAGGAATTTCAGGTTCTGCAGGATTATCTGGAGTTTCTTGGCTACCAGGAATCTCAGGTTCTGCGATTTCACCTCTATCCGGAATTTCTATATCAGGCTGTTGGGATGAATTACCATCATCTTCTTCACCAGGATCATCAGGATCAACAAGTCCTGGTTCTCCAGGAGTTTCAGGATTTTCACTCACTCCCGGGTCTGGTTCACAATTTTCATTATCGCCTCCGGTTTCTTCTCCACCGCCGGGTCCATCAGGTCCATCAGGTCCATCAGG
>CANQCO010000020.1 GCA_947589705.1 Candidatus Gastranaerophilales bacterium | reverse complement strand
CTGTAGAACAAGCAGAAGGACAAGCTATAGACAGGGCAACTCCAAAATACAGCGGCGTCGGCTAGGGTTAGTTTTATCAGATAAAAAGAGAAAACAAAATTGTTTTCTCTTTTTTTGTTTATACACTATATGTATGTTATAATTTTACTGATAAATCTTGGTAGTGGAAATGAGAAGTATATATAAACAGTTATTATCTATAATTATAGTGAGTTCTTTTATATTAATATCTTCAAATATGATATGTTTTGGAGCTGAAGAAGATTTGACACTTAATGATATTTCAGACAGTTCCAAAATTACAAAGATAGAATTTGAAGGAAATCATTTAATAAATGACTCAGATATAGTAAAAGTAATGAATATGCAAATAGGTGATGTATACAGTAAAGAAATGGTACAGCAAAACCTAAAAGCAATATATAAAACAGGATACTTCTCAGAGAAAATGAAGGCAATACCTATACCAACCTCACCTGAATCACTTACATTAAAAATATATCTTGAAGAAAATATACCAATAACAGGATTTGCAGTATCAGGTAATACCGTAATATCAACAGGAGAAATTCTAAGTATATTGAATGAACTTGAAGGTCAACCTCAAAATTTGACAACCTTATCAGAAGCAGCAGCAAAAATAGAAGATTTGTATGCTTCAAAAGGATATGTACTGGCAAGAGTTTCTAACGCTCAAGATGACCCTGACGGCTGCGTTAATATTGAAATATCAGAAGGTACAATTAATTCAATATCTTTTGAAGGTAATACAAAAACAAAAGACTTTGTCATTGAACGTAATATATTATCAGAACCGGGAAGTGTATACAACGAAAATACTCTTAAAGATGATTTAATGAGATTATTTTCAACCCAAGCATTTAAAGATGTTAACAGAAAAATAGAAAAGAATCCCGAGAAAGAGGATTCATACGATATAACTATAGTACTTGAAGAACAAAGAACAGGCACGATATCGTTAGGTGGCGGTTTAGATACAGCAACAGGGTTATTTGGTCAAGCAGGATTTGTTGAAAACAACTTTTTAGGAAACGGTCAAAGAGTCGGTATTAATTTTATGGCAGGTACCGGTGTTATTATGTCAGATAGTTCTACTATTGATCACGCTAATTTGCAGGCAGAAGTAAGTTTCTTTGAACCAAGATTGAAAGGCTCCGATAATGCTTTATTAGTTAAAGCTTTCGGTCGAGATTTTGGCAGTTATCAGGTTCCTCTGGCAATTGAAAGAAGATATGGCGGTGAAGTTGTTTTATCAAGACCATTTAAAACATACAAAAATCTTTTAGGTTCTATTAAATTAGGCGGAGAATATGTAAAAGTAAAAGAAGGTGATTTTAACAAAATTGCCGGATTATATAAACAGCATAATATTCCTATATCAGAACGTTCTAAACAATTACAGGGCGGTACTTATTTTACTTTAGGTCCGAGCCTTGTATATGATACAAGAGATAATATTTTAAATCCGAGAAAAGGTGTTCTTGCTACATTAAGATTTAATGAAAATGTTAATGTAACTGATTTTGACTATACACACGCTACATTAACTGCAGGAATAAAGAAATACTTCCCTATAATGAAAAAATCATCATTTTCACTGTTAGCCAGAGGCGGAGGAAAGATTCACGGAGATATGCCTGAAGTTATGGCATTCAGTTTAGGCGGACCCTATACTGTCAGAGGTTACAGAATGAGTACTATTGGTACAGGTGAAGGTTTTATGATGGCATCGGCTGAACTTACAACTCCATTTTTCTTCCTTGACCGAATTGAAAAAGCTCAATTCTTGGATAACATTAAATTCAATATGTTCGTAGATGCCGGACATTTATTCAACGGAACAATAACAAATAAATTATATAACCGTCCGGAATACGGTATAGCCGGCGGTGTAGGAATAAAATTATTTATTCCGGGAGTCGGTCCTTTATCCATAGATTATGGTATTCCGTTTACAAATGTAGGAAGCGGCAACAGACGAGGTGCCTTCTCATTTGGTGTCGGAGATGTATTCTGATGAATTTTAGTATAATTTGTAATGACCTTTTGGAAACCGAAAAACTTGCAGAAAAATTTGCGAATAATGTTAGAGATATAGGAGCTTTTGTCTCCCTTTATGGAGAAGTAGGAGCAGGTAAAACTGCTTTTACTAAACTTGTTTGCAAATATCTTAATGTAAAAGAAAAAGTTACAAGCCCCAGTTTTGTCATTTTAAATGAATATAAATCAGGTGTTATCCCCGTTTACCATTTTGATTTATACAGGCTCGAAAAAGAAGGTGTTAATACTATAATTAACGAACTTGAAGAATATTCTGAAGGTAAAATACTTACATTTGTTGAATGGGCAGAATTTTCACAGAATGTTCTTCCTTTTGAAAGAATTGATGTTAATATTAATTATATAGATGATTCTAAAAGAGAATTTATTTTTAATGCTACAGGCGAAAATAATATAAAAATTATAAACGGACTTAAGGAATGAAATTACTTGTTTTCGATACATGCTTTAATAAATCACATATTGTTCTAAGAGAAAATGAAAAAATCATATCTTATAAAATAATAAACAGTAATGAGCATAATTATCACAGTGCTTATTTAATACCGGAAATAAGAAATATTTTAAGAGATAATAAGTTATTTATAAAAGATTTGGACGCAATAGGGGTCAATATAGGACCCGGAAGTTTTACGGGAATCAGAGCAGGTATTACAATAGCAAGAGTCCTTGCACAGCAGTCCAATATAGAACTTATTGGTGTTTCTTCACTTCAAATATTAGCAAAATCAAATACCACATCTAAAAATTCGCTTGTATTGCTCGATGCAAGAAAAAATAAAGTATATTTAGGGTTATATGATTATAACAACAATGAAATAATAAAGCCTATGCTTACAGAAAAAGAGAACATAAATAACTATACAAATGATGATGTATTTATTATTGCTGATAATCAAACAAATAAATATTTAAAAGAAACCAATATAAAAGCAGCAGAATATGAAAATTTTGAAGATAAAATAGGAATTTATTTATCTGAAATAACATATAATTTATTAAATACAAAAGATGACTATTACCACTGGGCAAAAGTAAAACCATTATATATACAGCAGCCATCAATTACAAAACCAAAGGAACAAAATAATGTATAGAATAGAACTTTCTGGTTGTATAACAGCTTTAGTAATTTTATTATTACTGTTTTTTTTAGTAAAAGAATTATGGTGGCTGATTGTAGGAATAGCAATAATATGTATTGTAGTATATTATTTAAATTTAATATACCAATATATAACCAATAATAAAACTGAAACAGATAAAACCTACACGCCCAAAATGGGAGAAGTATATAAAGTATGTCCATATTGCAATGCAAAAGTAAGAGTTACTGCAACAACATGCCCGGTATGTAACAGAGCATTAAATTAACAATAAAAAACTAAATATAAAAAAGACCGCTTGATAAATCAAGCGGTCTTTTTATAAACATATGCCTATTTAACAGCATCTTTGAATTTTTTACCAGCAGAGAAAGCAGGAACTGTTTTAGCAGCAATTTTAATTGCAGCGCCAGTTTGAGGGTTACGACCTGTTCTTGCTTTTCTTTTACGAGCTTCAAAAGTACCAAAACCAACTAAAGTAACTTTTTTACCTTTAGCAACTGTTTTTTGTACAGTGTCAATTGTAGCACTTAAAACATCAGCTGCAGCTTTTTGTGATACTTTTGCTTTTTTAGCAACTTCTTTTACTAATTCTTCTTTGTTCATGAGAACCTCCTCTTGTATTACAAGAATTATTATACTTATATTTCAAGTTTTGGCAATAGTTTTAAAGAAATTTTTTTAAAAAATCATATAAATTTACTATTCTATAGTAAATATTATTATATCTCCCGGACGCATTTTTGCAGATAAAGAGGCATTTTTTAAGTTTTGGTCTTTTATTTGTTTTATGAAATTAATTTTTGATTTTTTATTTAATTTTTTTATCTGAATTTTTACAGTTTCAGAATTAATAAGATTTCTGTTTATTATTGCAATTATTGATTTTTTGCCATATATCCGTTGAAAAGCGAATATTTTTTCATTATCTGTTGAAAGCGGTATAAATTTACCTTTTGTAACAATATCTAAATAATTATTTCTCAATGTCATGGCTAATTTATGTTCATTTAATAAAGCATCAGAGTCACTGCCAGGCTTTCTTGAAAAGTTAAAAATATCGATTTGTCCTTTATGAACATAATAATATTCATCATCAGTATATGTTTCATCAGCTTTTTTATAAGCATAATCATAAGAATAATCATCGCCTTGCAAGAAACCGTCAACATAATAAGGATTCAAAGGTAAAAGGGCATTAAGCCATATAATTATTTTTGAAAATTTTTCTCCGCCAATAAGCAAAGGACTTATTTCGTCATGAGTTTCAAAACTGCCTATAACTGACTTTTTTTCAGGATACTTTTTTAATTGTTTTTTTTGGTTTTCAACAGCAAGAGTCAAATCTTCCATTTTATGCCAGTTTTTTAAATCAAAATAATTACCGTAATAACCGTCAAATCCTGCTTCCAGTAATTTTTTATAATCGGTAAAATATGCCTTATCAGATGCAGGTTTTGTCCAATTTTCAGAAGCTTCTGCGAGAAAAAGAAATCCTTCTTTTTTACTTCTTGCAAATTTTATCAGTTCTTTCCAAAAAATAAAAGGTTTAATAGTTGCAACATCAGCTCTTATGCCGTCAGCCCCTATATTAATCATATAACTTACAAATATTTTATGCAGTATAAAAATATCTGATTTTACAAGTTCGTCAAATGTATCAGGGACATTAAACAGTCTTACATCAGCCCAATCAGACGGTACATAAGGTGAACCGTCTTCGTTTTGAAGAAATAAATCAGGTCTGTTAATAAATAAATCGTAAGCCCCGCAGCTTGGCAAATCAACAATTACTCTTATATCTCGTTTATGGCACTCATCTATAAATTTTTTAGCCTGATTTTTTGGTGATAAATCACTTTGCGTTTCAATCAATTGAAGATTTATTGATGCAAAATCAGCCATCGCATACAATGAACCTGCAGTACCAAGAGCTTTTATTTTCCCCACAGGTGTTATGGGAAGTAAATGTATTGTATTTATCCCGAGACTTTTTAATTCATCGAGTCTATCTATAGCGTTAATAAAAGACCCCGGGGTTTCACCTTCATAAAAATCTATTATTTCATTGCCATTTTTATCATTTGCATTAAAAGTTCTTATATTTAAGGCATATATTACGGAACGATTATTTTGAAATAAATCTCTTAAATCAGTTTTGGATATAGTTGTTTCGTCTGCAGAGGCTTTAAAAAGAATACCCATTATAACCAATAAAAACAAAAATCTTTTTAACACTATAATTGCCCCCTTGAATGAGTATAACATAAATATTTCTTTGTATTATAATAATTTTATCCGAGAAAATTTTGCTCACGCTCCTTATCGCAAAATTATTGAGCGGAAAAAAGAGACACTATATGAGGCTTATTATGAAAGAAAAATTAGAACTTATTTTAAATAATGCGACACAAGAAATTAACAATTCACAATCCGTTCAGGAACTTGATGATGTTAAATTGAAATATTTAAGCAGAAAAGGTGAATTAAATTCTATAAAAAAGAATTTAAAAGACTTATCAGATGAAGAAAAAAGAGTAGTAGGCTCACTTGCAAATAGTGTATCCAATAAGTTAGAAGAATTAATAAGTATAAAAAATAATCAATTATATAAAAAAGAATTAAACAGGAAATTAGAAGAAGAAAGAATAGATATAACCCTGCCGGCAGATTATAGACCACACGGGAAAGTACATCCACTAACTCAAACAATAAATGAAATTACAGAAATATTCCAAGGTTTAGGTTTTTCTATAATGCCACAGGAAGACAGCCCTGAAGTTGAAACGGAATATATCAATTTTGATATGTTAAATTTCCCACCAAATCATCCGGCAAGAGATATGCAGGATACGTTTTATACAAAAACAGCCCCAAATGTAATTTTAAGAAGCCAAACATCAGGAGCACAAATAAGACAAATGCTTCATCAGGCACCTCCTATTAGAGTTATTTCCCCGGGAAGAGTATACAGATGTGAATCAGTCAGTGCCAGAAAAAATAACCTTTTTCACCAGATAGAAGGACTAATGGTTGATAAAGATATAACTTTTGCAGATTTAAAAGGAATATTAAATGAATTTGTAAGAATATATTTTGGTTCTGCAAGACCAACAAGATTTAGAGCAAGCTACTTTCCCTTTACTGAACCAAGCGCAGAAGTTGATGTTCAATGTATAATGTGTTCAGGAAAAGGATGCAGAACATGCTCCGGTACAGGTTGGCTTGAAGTGTTAGGTGCAGGCATGGTGCATGCTAATGTTTTAAGAAATGTAGGTATAGATACTGAAACATATTCCGGATTCGCATTCGGCATGGGTGTTGAAAGACTTACTATGCTTAAATATGCAATTAATGATATAAGACTTTTCTTTAATAACGATATGAGATTTTTAAACCAATTTTAGAACATGCTTACAAAAAGAATAATACCATGTTTAGATGTAAAAAACGGTCAAACCGTAAAGGGCGTAAATTTTGAGAATTTACGCTATGCCGGTGACCCTGTTGAACTTGCTAAAAAATATTCTCTAGAAGGTGCTGATGAACTCGTTTTTCTTGATATTACAGCAACAAATGAAGGCAGAAAAACTACCGTAGAAATGGTTAAAAAAGTTGCAAAAGAGGTATTCATTCCTTTCACTGTCGGGGGTGGAATAAAATCTGTTGATGATATGAAAACCTTATTGATGGCAGGTGCAGATAAAATTGCAATAAATTCTGCTGCTGTTTTAAATCCTGAGTTAATTAATAAATCATCATCTTATTTTGGTTCTCAATGTGTTGTTGCCGCTATTGATGCAAAAAGAATAAACGGTGAGTTTTATGTTCATATTAATGCAGGCAAAAAAAATACAGGAATAAAACTCATTGATTGGGTTTTAGAAGTTGAAAAAAGAGGTGCCGGTGAAATTTTATTAACATCTATGGATTTTGACGGAACTCAAAACGGTTTTGACATTGAAATGACAAAACTGGCATCAAAACATGTTAACATTCCCGTCATTGCATCAGGTGGTGCCGGTGCCGATGTAAATCATTTTATTGATATCTTTCAAGATGGATTTGCTGATGCTGCGCTTGCTGCGTCTATTTTTCATTATAATACTTTGCCAATACCTGTTTTAAAATCTGCTTTAGAAACTGTTCATATTCCCATAAGAATTTAATTATAGCAATTTTCCCGTTTTTACTTGATATAGTTTTATTTTTTTTATATCCTATACATGTTAACTAATACATGCAGGATATGGAAGAAAGTATCAATTTACCACTGGAACATCTGGCTCAAAGATGCAATATTATAGATTCTATAAACCCTAAAAGTTCTATAGAAAAAATTTTAGGGCTTAGTAATGAATTTCCGAGTGAACATTTAATATTAATATATAATTACTTTTTTGAAGTCTCTAATTCCTATGAAATTTTAATTTTTTTATTAAATAAAATTGATAAATATAAAGATAAATCATCAAGAACATTATTAATAGATTCCCTGTTAATGAAAAGTAAATTGGCACAAAGAATTTCTGACAGCGATAACCTGACAAGAATAAGAGTGAATATAGCAAAAGCATTGGCTAATACAAAAGACCCCCAAGCTGTTTATCCTTTACTTTATTGTCTAAACAATAAAGATGAAAATTATAAAATTAAACTATCATGTGCAGAAGCATTAGGAAAAATCGGTGACAGATATGCCGTTCTTCCTTTAATGAATATATTAGAAGATGAAACAGAATCCTCTGTATATGTTAAAGAATCTGCTGTTTCAGCATTGGGCATGATTGGTGATGAAAAAGCCGTTGATTCTCTCGTTTCTATTATAGAAAGTAAAAAAGGGTTTCTGGATAAATTTACTTTTTTGAAAGAAAGAGCGCTTGAAGCATTAAATAAGCTTAATTTTAAGACGGAAAAAGTTCATAATGCACTGGTTAAAGCTCTAAGAGATGAATCACCAAGAGTAAGGATAAATGCTATAGAAGTTTTAATGAACTCTAATGACGAAAGAGCCGAGGAACTTATAAGAAACATGCTCTTTGATAATAATCAGGAAGTTGTTCAAAATGCTGTTATAGCCCTTTATAATATGATTGGTGATGATATTTTAGAAGAAATAATAAACGATGAAAAATATACTGATTGTGCTAAAACTGAAGCCGTCAAATTGCAAGATGATTTAAGAAGGGAAAACATTAATGAAAACGATAATGAATAAAAAATCTGTCATTTTGCTATCAGGCGGGCTGGATTCTCTTATCAGTCTTGCGACTTTAAGAAATGAACTTGATATTAAACTTGCACTTACTTTTGACTACGGTCAAAAAGCATTTAATAATGAATTTAAAGCTGCTTCAGACATTTGTAAATATTATAATATAAAACACGAAGTTATATCCTTAGATTGGCTGAAAAAAATATCTAAATCTGCTTTGAATTGCGAAAAAGAACTTCCTTTATTAGATAAAAACGAATTAAACAACAAAATAATAACTGTAAAATCAGCAGAATCCGTATGGGTTCCAAATAGAAATGCTCTTTTTATTAATATAGCTGCATGTTTTGCCGAATCATATAAGTATAAATATATAATAATAGGCGCAAACAAAGAAGAAGGTGCTACATTCAAAGATAATTCACTTGAGTTTATTCAAGCAATCAATGATTCTCTTAAAAATTCAGCAAATTCCGAAATAGAAGTAACAGCACCTTTAATAAATTATGATAAAAACGAAATTGTGAAATTGGGACTTAATTTAAAAGCTCCTTTTAATCTAATATACAGCTGTTATAATACTCAAGTGAAAAAACATTGCGGAAAATGTGAATCTTGCCTCAGACTTAAACGTGCATTAGAATTGAATAATAGAAATGATATAATTTCACAGTTATTTTAGGGGATAAAAATTGGAAACACTATTTATAGAACAGGAAATTAAATATACGGGGACTCAGCTATCTCCTCACTGGATTTATAAAAACTTTCACATCAAAGGAAATTGCATTGTATCTTTTATCGGTGAATGTGATGTTAAACTTGAACATATGGTTGATATAGAAGATGTTATTAATAATGAACCTATATACAGTAAAAAAATGCTTAGTTTTATAGAAGAAAATTTTAATTCAACATTAATTGAAACAGTATATAAACAAAGATTATTAACAACATTAGCCAAGGAGTTAATAGAGAAATATTCACCATCAGTTAATATAAAAAGAAGCGGTGATGATTTATATATAGGAAATAAAAAACTTTCGGTTTCAATAGCTACAAAATCAATTACATCAAGTTTAATTCATTTTGGATTAAATATAGAAGCTCAAGGCGCACCTATAAAGGCTGCTGACTTAGTACATGATGCAAAAATTTTTGATATTAAAAAATTTGCAAATGAGCTTCTTGAAAATTATAAAAAGGAAATTAAAGATATAAATTTTGCGGCTTGTAAAGTCAGAGGAGTCTTTTAATGCAGGATAATAATATACCAATCAGAAGAAAAAAAAGAAAAAGAAAAAATTTTTTTGGATATCTTTTCCTTTTTTCTTTAGTATTTATTTTTGCTTTATTTGGTTTATCTTATATTGTTAAATCGTACTCTCCTAAAGTAGATGTAACAATAGGAAACAATGAAGCTTTAACCTTATCTGAACAAGATATGGATGTTGAAATAAAAACTATTGACGAAAGATTAAAATGGATTCAAACAGAAGATGAAATGCCTACTGTTGCTATTAGAGAACCTAAAGAAAAACTGTCAGATATTAATAAAAAACAAAAAACTAAAGATATAAAGAAAAACACAGATGATACAGCTAAAGACAGAAATAAAGAAGAAAAAACATTAAAAAAACAAAAGAAAGACAAAATTACAGGAAATAATGAAACTATAAATAAGGCAGAAAAAGATTACAAAAAACAAAAGCTGGATTTAAAATTAGAAAAAGCAGTTACACCACCAAAACCATTACCACCAAAAGTATCGAAAGTATATATCGGGAAATATTCTACAATAGAAGAAGCAACGAAAATTCAACGAAAAATTGCAGCAGAAGAAACAGATATAGTTCCTTTTATAAAATCATTAGGCAGCGGTTATATAGTTCAAGTAGGCTCATTTTCCGATTCTCAAAAAGCATCGGCTTTGTTAACAAGAATGAAAAATAAAGGTTACAGTGCAAAACTTATAACTGAAAATAAATAAAAACGGTCAAAGAAAGACCGTTTTTTATTTTTAGTTTAAATTTCAGCGGGCTATTTTAGTTTTATCCGACACCGTTAAATTTTGGTGTAGCTCTGTCTATTGCTTGCCCCTCAGCTTCTTCAACTGCTTGAAGTTGCTTTTCTGCTGCTGATAACTTCGTTTCAATTCTTTTTTGCTGCATGTCAAGTTGATTTTCAAATGCTTCTAATTTTTTATTATATTGAACTGCATATTCCTGACTTACTGAATTATTTAATAACTCTGCAATTGAAGCCAGATATTCTTCACTGTTATTCTGACTTGCTGCCATAGAACCTATTTCTCCAATTGTTGTTCCGGCACCTCCTTCAGAATCAGCCAGATTTGCATATGCCTCAGAACCTTGTAAAAATTCAGAATAATTTCTAAAATTCGTAGGATCGGATGCAATTTCATCTACTGTCACTATTCCATCGGCAATATTAGCAGAAAAATTTATCAATTTAGATTTTTGCTGCATTATGTTGTCCAATTGAGTTTGCAAGTTATAAATCAGATTTGTATAAAAAATCTTCCTGTTTGCAAATAATGCGTACCCCATAACTAACCCACCTTTTTATTTAAACTAACCCACATCTATATAAAAAATTTTTGTATTTCCAAATTGCTTTTTTTACTTTAATAGCACACATTTACAATACAAAATACCTTCAATCTCATTATTTATAGGCGTTTTAGGTATTTGGACATTGTTTTTTTAATATATATTTGCAATATATTATATTTTTTTTATATTCAATTTTTATATACAACATATATAAAAATATTTTTTTATAAATTTACAATTTGTTACAATTATATATTTTCACACTTATGATTATAAAGCTCATAACCTAAAATCCCCAGGATAATATTAGGCAAATTAGCAGAAACGAAAGCGGGAATTGTTGAATTATAACCCAAAGAAATAGAGAAAGCCCTTATAATATAATAACAAAAAATAATGGCTATACTGAATAAAAACCCTCGATTATGCCTTACACGAGGCGGTGTTATAGCAAGCGGAATTCCCAAGAGTACAAAGACTACTGTTGTTACTGGTAATGCTATTTTTTCCCAAAAAGTAACTTTATACCTCGCAAGTATTTTTTTAGAAAGTCCTTTACTTTTATATAAATAAGGAAATAATTGTTTTATATTTAAATCAGATCCGTTATTTTCTTTATCAAGCTGTTTTTGAATATCACTGCCAAAATCAATAATGGTTTTTTCAAGCCAGGAAGTATTTAGAGTTTTACCTGCTTTTGAAATAGTATAAACAGAAGCATTATCAAACTGCCAGCCTTCTAATACAGAAGTACCTGTTTTTGCTTGAAGAATTTGTATTTTATCATTATCGGATAAATCGAGAATTGAAACATTAGTAAATTTTTTATCTTCACATTTTTCTACATAAAATAATCTTTTAAGATAATTACCTTTTTTTAATTCCTTCATAGAAAAGTTTTGTTTACCTTCAGGAATGTTTCTTTGTACTATCGCATATAAAGCAAGTGTCTTTGATTGTGATTGTGTCATAGGTACTATAGTTTCATTTAATACAAAAGTTAAAATTGCCATAAATATGGAAAATATAAATACCGGTCTTGCTATTCTGTTTATACTGACAGAACAAGCTTTTAAAATAGTAATTTCAGATTGAAGACACATTTTATTAATTGTCATTACCGTAGCAAAAAGTACACTCATAGGAATTGTCATTACTATTACAGACGGTAGATTTAGTAAAATTATCATAAATGCAATTTTTACAGGCATTCCATACATTGATATCTGTTTTATCAAGGATATAAATGTATCAGAAGCAAATATTATTGAAGTAAAAACAACTATCCCCAGAATAAATACTTCAAATATCTGTTTTAGAATATATCTGTCCAGTATTGTAAATTTCATATATTAATTTTAAAACAAAAAAGCACTTTTTCCAATCAGAGTTTTTCCCATTCTTGTGAAAATTTATCCAAGGCTTTTTGTATCGGAATATTATTTATTAATATTTCTTGTATACAGTCAGATGAAAGAGTATTTAATTCTTTTTTATTTTTTATATTTTGAATGGGAGGCTGAAGTGAATATAACTGTTTTGCACTTATTGTTCTTGCTTTGGATTGAATATCGGATGATGAATATATAAAATAGTCATCATTAAGCGCATATTTATTCACTGGCAGGATTGTTGTTATTTTTGAAAGCTCCAGCTGATTTTGTTTATTTGTAAAAAACAGGGCAAAATCAAGAGCTTCTTCCTTGTTCTTGGATTTTAAAGGAATTATAAAGTTCATAAGCGAATAATCATATAAACCTGTTTCTCCTGTTAATTGCGGAATCACTTTTGTATTTTTATAAACATCAGGAGCATTTTCTTTTATCATATTTAAAAAATTTGCCCCTGTTACAAGAAAAGCAAGTTTTCCTGACATATATTTTTCCAAGGCATCTCTATGTGTTTGAGTTACACTTTCTTTCGGAAATAAATTTTCATCATACAATTTTTTTAATGTTTTAAATATGTTTACGCTTTTTTCATCATTTATTGCAGCAGGTGTATTTATATTATATTTATTTAACAGTTTTAAAAGAGTATCATTTTCAGTAAAACTTATCATTGTAAGATTTGAATTTTTTGGAACATTTATATTAAATAATTCATCATAAGTTTTTGGAGATTCATCAGAAAGTTTCATATTACACAGGGTAACAGCAGACGTCGCATAAAATGGCACGCCGAAATATTTATCGTTATATTTCAATGTATTTAATAAAGAAGGAAGGAATTGAACAAGTTTTTTTTCATCTATTAAATACAGTGCCTTTTTTTGAGCCAATAAAAGTGAAAAATCAGGTGTCAAATTTACCAAATCAGGCGGATTATCAGATAATATGGCAGCAAGAGTTCTTTTCTCACCTTCAGCATAAGGAACATCTATCCATTTTATTTTTGTTTCCGGATGATTTTTTTCATATTCCGATATTATATTATTTATATATTTATCATAAGTCCCAAGCTGAAGAGTCCAAAACGTAACTGTTTTAGAGCTGTCTTTAATATTAACATTTTTATTGTAATGTAAAGCAATTGCAAATATCGCTGTCAATATAATAATTATTCCTAAGATACGGCGCATAATTTAGTTAATCTCCGTTAATTTTATTATAATATAAATTAATGGTTAATGTATTTATTTAATTCCGTAGTAAAATATAATTAAAAATAGAATAAAGGAGATAAATTATGATTAGTGAAAAACTTGAAAATGCAATTAATGAACAAATAAATGCTGAATTTTATTCAGAATACTTTTATTTATCAATGTATGCTTATTTTGAAAGAATGAACCTGCAAGGTTTCAAGAACTGGATGAATGTCCAATTGCAAGAAGAACATGCCCATGCTATGGGTTTGTTTGAATATTTACAGGAACGTGGTGGAAAAGTTGTTCTTAACAAGATTGAACAGCCAAAAACTGATTGGAATTCACCTAGAGAAGTTTTTGAAGATGTTTTAAAACATGAGCAACTGGTTACTTCTAAGATTAATGCTTTATTGGACGTAGCAGAAGAAGTTAAAGACAGAGCTGCCGTTTCATTCTTAGACTGGTATTTAAAAGAACAGGTTGAAGAGGAATCTAATGTCGGTGATGTTCTTAAAACTTTGAATTTAATATGTGATGACAAGCAATGTTTATTTATGTTAGATAAAGAGCTTGCTTCAAGAACTTTTAATGCTCCTGCAATAGGTTAAACAAAACATTTAAGGAGAGGTTAATTCCTCTCCTTTTATTTTAAAAGAGGAAATTATGAATAATAAAGTATTTACTAAATTGTCATACGGGGTTTACATAGTATCTTGCAAGACAGAAGAAAAAATAACCGGTTGCACGGCAAACAGTATTATGCAAATAACATCATCCCCCGCATATATAGCTTTAAGTATTAATCATGAAAATTACACGCATGATTGTATCGAAAAAACTAAGTTATTTTCTGTGTCTATATTATCCGTAGAGTCTAATCCTTTATCTATAGGGACATTTGGCTTTAGAAGCGGAAGAGACTGTAATAAATATGAAAAAATACCCTATGAATTAAAAGACGGACTTCCAATAGTAAAAGATGCCTGCGGCTATCTTTTGTGCGAAATTACTGATAAAATGGAAACTCCAACCCACACTGTATTTTTAGCTAAAGTATTAGATGGTGATTTACTAAATGATAATACAGAACCAATGACTTATTCTTATTATCACAATGTAATAAAAGGAAAAAGTCCAAAAACAGCACCTACTTATATAAATGAATAAAAAAAAAGACCTCATCCGAGGTCTTTTTTATGCGTTAAGTTTTATATATTGAGCATTTTTAATACCGTCAATTTCATTAATTGTTTTCATCGTAGAAGAATCTACATCTCTATCGGTATTAATAATCATTATTGATACATTATCCTTTTTGTTAGATTTTTGAGCAACTTGCATTCTGTTGATATTTATATTGTGTTCACCAATAACGACAGCTACTTTTGCAATCATAGAAGGTTTGTTTTCGTGAGGAACAATTAACATGTGCTCTTCTGCTTCAATACTCATATTATAATCATTAATTCTTACGATTCTGGGCATATTTTCAGCAATCATAGCACCTGTTACGGTATTTTCATCTGTGTCAGTGGTTAATGTTACGGATATTGAACCTATAAAAGTACAATCCTTTTGTGATTTTGATGTTATAACATTTATACCTCTGTTTTTAGCAATTAACGGGGCATTAACGAAATTAACACCTTCAACAAACGAAGAAAATATACCTTTTTGAACAGCAACTTCTAAAGGCGCAACATTTAATTCCGATAAGTTGCCGTTAACAGTGATATTTATGTTTTTTAAATTACCTTTTGATATCTGCTGAACAAGTTCACCAAGGTTTTGAGCCAGCTGCATATAATCTTTAACAGGTTCAATAACAGAAGATTTTAAAGCAGGAATATTAATAGCAGCTTTAGCACTTCCTCCTGATAATACATCTTTTATTTGTTCCGCTACATCAATAGCAACATTAAATTGAGCTTCAGCTGTGCTTGCACCTAAATGCGGGGTCATAACAATGTTTCCCGTGCAGCCATACAAAGGTGAAGCTTTAATATCAGGTTCCGTTTCAAATACATCAATTGCAGCAGATTGAACCTGCCCTGATTCAAGTGCTTCTTTAAGTGCCGCTTCATCTATAATACCACCTCTTGCGCAATTAATTATTCTTACGCCTTTTTTCATTCTGTTTAGAGTATTTTTATTAATTAAATATGTTGTTTCTTTAGTTTTAGGCGTGTGAATTGTAATATAATCACATTGTCCCCAAAATTCATCAAGGCTTGAAGCGTACTTTGCACCGATTTTTTCTACAGCTTCTTTTGTTGTATACGGGTCTGATACAATAACTTTCATTCCTAGAGCCAATGCAACATTTGCAACATGTGAGCCTATTTTACCGAACCCGATAATCCCTAATGTCTTTCCAAATACTTCAACACCGGTAAATTTAGAGCGTTCCCAATTACCTTCTTTGGTAGAAGCTGCCGCAATTGGTATATTTCTGGACATTGCAAGCATCATAGCTATTGTATGTTCTGCTGCAGCATTTGTATTTCCATCGGGTGAATTTACCACTATAATCCCGTTTTGAGTTGCTGATTCAATATCAACATTATCAACACCAACACCTGCTCTACCAACAATTTTAAGTTTTTTTCCTGCTTCAAGTATTTTTTTTGTAACTTTTGTTTGGCTTCTAACCATTAAGGCATCATAATCAACAATTTTTTTACAAAGTTCATCTTCTGATAGTGTCGGAATAAAATCAACCTGCGCTGTTCCTTCAAGTATTTTGCCTGCTGCTTCATTTATTTTATCTGTAATTAGTACTTTCATTATTTCTCCTTAGTTATTATTCAAATATTTAATAAGAGCAGCAACACCGGAACCAAGTTCAAATTTATGACCGAGTTTATATAGAGTTGCTTCTAAAGCGCCAACCGCTGTTATAACATCACGCTCTGATACAAAACCTAAAGTTCCTATTCTGAATATTTTATCTTTAAGCGCATTTTGACCGTTTGCAACTTCAATATCATAATCATTTTTTAATGTCTTTCTTATATCTGGTACACTAATACCTTCAGGCGGAAGAACAGCCGTAATAGTTGTGCTTGCAATTTTATCATCATCAACAAAAAGTTTTAAGTTTAAAGTTTTTAGTGCCACTCTTAAACCTTTTGCAAGTTTTGTATGACGAGCAATAACATTCTCTAATCCTTCTTCTTTTATCATTTCAAGCCCTACTTTTAAACCTGCTATAAGATTGACAGCAGGAGTAAATGCCGTAGAATTAGCAAGAACCGATTTTCTGTTTGTATCCCAATTAAAATAGAAATCAGGACGTTTGCAGTCTTTATGTACTTCCCAAGCTTTTTCGCTTGCAGTAAGGAATGATAATCCCGGAGGCACCATAAATCCTTTTTGAGAGCCTGATATAAGTACATCAATACCCCATTCATCCATTTTACAATCTATTGCACCAATACTTGTAACACCATCCACAACTGATAATGCGCCATGTTCTTTTATTATTGATACAAGTGTTTTAACATCATTTGTAACTCCTGTTGATGTTTCGTTTTGAATAAGTGTAACCAGTTTTATTTCTTTATTAACGTCTTTATCAAGTCTTTCTTTCAAAACTTTAGGGTCAATAGCCTTCCCCGGGTCTACTTCAATAGTTTCAACATCAGCACCGAGAGCAGCGGATATTTTAGCCAATCTTTGACTAAAATTACCAATAACTAATGATAAAACCTTATCAGAGGGGTTTATTAAATTCGATAATGCCGCATCCATCGCCCCTGTTCCGCTTGCCGTGTATACTATTACATCATTTTTTGTTTGAAAAACATATTTTAAATCAGAATATACAGATTCCAAAATTTTTGAAAATTCACTGCTTCTATGACCTATAGGATGTTTCGCCATTGTTAAAAGTACACTTTCCGGTACCGGCGTAGGTCCCGGTATCATCAAAAAAGATTTATCTTTCATTACTCTTTCTCCACCCTGATTAACTACAGTCTTAATTTTCTCACAAATAAATTTCATTAGTAACTATTTGTTAAATTTGTAAACATATCAATAATTTCGGTAAATTTTAACAGATAAATTGTTTTTATATTTATAGGTAAGTATACATATCAAAGGTACTATATGGCAAACGGAATATCGTGTGCATTTTTTGCAGGCAAAAATTTAATATACGGGCAAAAAGAAAAAAACCTATTTAAAGAAGGAATAGGCGGTATTCAAACAGTAAGAACCGTTGACAGTGCTGCGAAATCAGGATTAATCAATATTCCTCATGCGCCTATTTTTAGTAAAATAACCGCTTATCTTAAAAAAATATTATACCCGTTAATAATACTATCAGGTGTATACAATACTATAAAATCCGAAGATAGAATTAAAACAGGATTTGAACAAGCCGGCGGAATATCTTTTATGTATGCGTTTGAAACCTGCTATGAAAAGCTTATTAATCCTTTAGAAAAAAATCTTTTGAATAATCCTAATATAAAAAATAACAAGCTGCTTAAAACAGGTATATATATATTGAAAGGTTTGGGATTTGTCTGTGCTTCACTGGGCGGATATTCAACAGGCAGTAAATTAGCAAACACAGCAGTAAGTAAATACAGAAAAATTAATGCAGATAAAAAAGAAAATGAAACCTATGTTAATATTTTTGATGATGTAGCATTAATTTAGAGAAGAATAGCTAGAATCATAAGCAAAATACCTCCAAGTTGAGACATTGTAGCAATATTTTGCATTTTTCTGTTATTTTCGTACTTATAGCTGTTCTTTTTAGCATCGTATGCTACCATTATTCTTTGTAAACGGCTTATGTCACTGTCTGTAACAAAAGTTCTTTTAAAGATTTTATTTTCAAGTCTGCTTAATCTGTTTGAAATATTATCATTATCAAAATTACCTTTTAATAAATCCTGTTCCAATACAGCAAGCTGGAAAGGAATAGTCTGGTCATTTACAGATTCAAGCCCGCTGTTATTATAATACTCATTAAGTTCATCAGCCGAATAAGAGCTCATTGAATTTCTTTTTTTAGCCCCGGAACCCACAGCCATACTTAATCTGTCAACCCTATCATTTAATGAATCTGTTGTTTTTCTGTTAAGTACTTGCTGTTCAAGCCTGTCTAAACGTTTATAAATACTTTCATTTTTATAAGTGGTATTAAAAACTTGTAATTCCATAGAATCAACAATAGGATAATCAACCGAAGAATCTTCTTTTTGCCCGTATAATTCACTAGAAGGTAAATTTGAATTATTCAAAGCATTTGAACCAATACCGGAAGTCTCAGGCACTTGAGCAACAGGAGCTTTTACAGGCGCTGTATAACCTATATCAGTTTGTATATCTTTTATTCTGGAGGGAATATTACCGTTTTTTTTAGCACCATACAAATATTTTTCAATTCTTTCAACCCTGACAGTATCACTTTCATTGGAATAATCATAACCGAAAAGTAAATTTTCTATATCGGATATATTTGAACCTAAAGAAGATTTAGCCTGTACACAAGCAGGTATAATTAGTAACATAAAAACTATCAGTATTATTTTTTTCATAACCACTCTCTTTTATTTTATATGGAAAATATATCTCCTAACTTAGAAAAAAAACATACCGACCAATATATAGAAAAGAATACAGATATAATCGGCAGAAAAATTAACATAAAAGAACGCGCAAATGATATTTTATAAACAGCTTTTATAGAATATACATATAAAGTAATTATCCAAATATAAAGAATAAATAGAGAAATTGAACCAAAGACATAACCAACATCCCCTGAATTTTTAACTAAACTTAAAGGGGCAAAAAATATATAAGGAATAGGTGCAAATGCTGTATAAAAAAGTATCTTAGATAAATTTCCGTTTTTTGAAAATATTTTTGCGACATATTCAAAAAATAATGCGGTTAAAAACCACAGCAATAATGAAAAGATAATAGCAGAAAATAATTTAAAGAAGAATGATAAATTAATAATACTACCATCAAATACAGACGACATTACTGTAGTAAATACAGAAACAAAAATAACAGTACCTATGGCAAGTCTAACAGAAACTGTCATATTCTCATTTTCAAAAAAAGTTTTTGGTGAAAAAATAACATTATAGATATTTTCAAAAAATTGTTCAGTAGTTATTCCCATAAATATAAAGGCCTCTTACTTAAAATCATACTTGAAGGAAGTAAACTTTTCAAAATAGAATTGTTTTTTGATTCATATTCAGCAAAACTTGAAAAATAATTCGAGAAACTATTTTGCTTACTATAGTCAACGAGTTTAACTTTTAAAGAGTTCGAAAATTTTTGTCTTGCCATAATTTCAATCATTTGAGAAGCGGTATCAATATCACCCGTTATATCGACAAAACCTAACTTTTGAGCTTGTCTACCCGTAAATACACGTCCATCGGCATTTTGTTTCAAGATATTATAATCTAAATCCGTTTTTTGAACTTTGTAATTGTCTTTTCTATCCACTCTGCCGATTTTTATAGCTTCAAGAAATTGATTATATGAATCATTAATAATATCCTGCATAAGGACTTTTTCGGAATCGGACATTTCTCTAAGTCCGGAACCGATATCTTTATATTGCCCGCTTTTTATAACAACGGGATTTATATTTAATTTATCGGTAAGTAAATTATGATAATCAATAAAAGAGAATATAACCCCAATACTTCCCGTCATTGTACCGTCTTGAGCAATAATTCTGTCCGCAGCAGATGCGATATAATACCCGCCGCTTGCCGCAACATCATCCATTACGGCAATGACAGGCATTGTCTTTCTTAATTTTATTATTTGGTTATAAATATTTTGCGACATAGCAACAGTTCCGCCGGGCGAATTAATTTTTATAATTACTCCTCTGATATTAGGATCTAAAGCTACGGCTTTTAGTGATTTTAATAAATTAGAAGCATTTGCTTCTTTAGAAAAAAATCCGGTTTCATAACTTGCCGCAATTGGACCTTCAAGTTCCATTACCGCTATTTTATTAGTATTTGTAATAATATCTTTATGCTGCGTTTTTCTATCTATATTAAAAAAACCTACCAAAATGGAAATTATACAAAGTAATATAACAATTTTTGCAATTAATTCCGATTTCATGATTCCTCGCTGTTCATTATACTTTTAATAGTTTCATCAAGTAAAGATACCATAGTATTTTTATATTGATTTGCGCTTTTTTTAGTCTTCGCTTCAAATCTTAATGTAAAAACGGGTTCCGTATTACTCTGTCTGATTAAAGCAAATCCATTAGAGAATATAATTCTCAACCCATCCAATTTTACAATATTATTAATTTTTTCACCAAAAATATAATTATCCTCCTCAATTTTTTTTGTAATATTTTCAAGCACTTGTGCTTTTAGTTCGTTTTTACAAGAATATCTTACCTCTTCTAAAGTACATACTGAATCAAAAGGTTTTAATAAATCAGTCAGTTTAAAATTCGGATTAAGTTTTTTATTTTTAGCAATAATTTCAATAATTCTGCAGCCGGCATAAATAGCGTCATCAAAACCGTAGTAACGGTCTTTAAAGAACATGTGACCTGACATTTCACCTGCCAATATAGCATTGGTTTCTTTCATTTTTGATTTTATATAACCATGACCTGTTTTTGCCATGACAGCATTACCGCCTGATTTATTAATTTCATCAAAAAGGACTTGTGAACATTTAACTTCCGAAACAATAACAGGCTTTTCTCCTCTTAAAGTCAAATCTTTAATTATATCCTGAGCATATATATAGAGTAATTTATCCCCCGGAATAGCATTTCCATCCGCATCAACAACACCAAGTCTATCGGAATCACCGTCAAAAGCAATACCTACATCAGCTTTTTCAGATTTAACTTTTTTCTTTAAATCATCTAATGTTGATAAATCGCTTGGATTAGGATGATGATTAGGGAAATTACCGTCTGGTTCAGAATAAAGTTCTATAACATCCGCACCGATTTCTCTGTATAAATTAGGTGCAACAATACCAGCAGTACCATTTGCACTGTCTGTTACAACTTTTATACCTTTTCCAATCAATGTAAATTTAGAAGATATATTTTCTATATATTGAGGCACAATATTGTAAAGTCTTGACTCACCATGCTTTACAGCTGTTATATCATTAGACATTTCTTCTATTGTAAATTGTTTAACAAGCTTTATTGCTTCTTCGTTAAGTGAAGTCTTATTAAAAGTCATTTTCAAACCATTATACTCAGGAGGGTTATGACTTGCCGTAACAATTAATGCAGCAGATATTTTGATATTAGAACTTATATCTTCAGGATAAGAAGCAAATTCAGAATAATATCCTACAGGAGTCGGAACAACATCAAGATTTATAACATTTGCACCGGTATGAATAATCCCTTTTATCAAAACTTTTGAAAGTGACTCTGAATGTAATCTTGTATCTCTTGACAGAGTAACCCATATATCTTTTGTATTAAGTCCGGTTTTTTCCTGAATAAATCTTATAAACCCTTTTCCAATATAATAAAATAGTTCCTCAGTAACATCCTGACCATAAATTCCTCTAATATCATTCTTACCGAAAGCACTATATTCAATTGTTTTTGTCATTTTATTAAATCCTTGTATACATTTAAAAAAAATAATATACTTTCATTATAAAAAAGAAATACGGTAAAATCAAAATTGATAACAAATTATAAACAGAAAAAAAATAAAATTTGGCTGTTATTTATACTTCCTTCAGTTATAGGCTGTACGATATTTATATTTTTACCTACAATCGCCTCATTTATACTTAGTTTTTGTAAATGGAATTTAATCAGCAGCATAAAATTTATAGGTATAGAAAATTATATAGAGTTATTTAGTTCGGAAGAATTTTTATTTATATTGAAAAACACAATATACTACGCAATTAGTGTAACAATCTTTGCGACATTATTACCGATAATATTGGCAAGTATAATATACAGTAAAATAGTTTTAAAGGAATTTTTCAAGACAACATATTTCATACCTTTTGTGACCCCAATGATAGTAATAGCAATGATTTGGCAATGGATATTTGACCCTAATATAGGACTTGTAAACAATCTGTTAAAAATGAATATTAAATGGTTATATGACAGCCACAGTGCAATGGGAATATTAATTTTTGTATCTGTATGGAAACTAATAGGATATAACATGATAATACTGTTATCAGGGTTATCATCTATAAATAAAGATATATATGAGGCAGGAGAAATAGATGGTGCTAACCCGATTCAAACATTTTTAAAAATAACAATACCTCTTTTATCACCGACAATACTATTTGTACTTTTAATAACCACAATAAGTTCATTTCAGGTATTTGATTTGATATATCTTATGACACAAGGGGGACCGGAAAATTCTACAAATGTTTTGGTATATTGGCTGTATAAGAATGCGTTTGAATTTTTTAATATAGGAAAAGCTTCCGCAATAGCTTATATCTTATTTTTATTAATTTTAATATTAACGCTGATACAATGGAAAACAAGAAAGAAATGGGTATTAAATGAATAATTATGCGAAAATAGAAACTAAATGAGCTTTTGGTGATTTAACATCATAAATTTCATTAATGTTATTTTTAATAACATCAGCCTGTTTAGAAACTTCCGGACTAAATAATTCCGAAATCTTTTTCACAAGAATGGAAATTTTATTATCAGCATTGTCATAATTTGAATTATAAGCATTTTCATACTCAGGATAAGGAACCGCAGTATGTTTAAAACTTGGTCTGTTTACGTTATAATTAAAAGAATTATTTATTGAATTAATTTTCATTATCTTTACCTCTTCGTTAAGTGTTTTAACTACACTTTATTTTATAATATCATTATGTAATAGAAAAAATATTTTGTCAATACTAATAATTTTAAAAAAAACACTGAAGAAATTTTGCTGTATTTGATAGGGTTTTGACATTAAGTGTATTAATAGCACTTAATAAGTAAAAATAAAATTAGACAAGAGATTAATTTTTTTTAGACAAGTGTCGAATTGTAAAAAAAATAATTATTTTGTTATATATAATTATCTTTTTCATACTTCCAACTATTCTTAATTCCAGACAGTAGGGCTTAAACGCCCTCTTTTTTTGCGAAATTTCTGTAGGCTGAAAGCCGATTATGCGAGTACAATGTGAGCGTACTGTGATAACTTCGCGAACTATTTGTACGAGCAGAAAAGAAATTTCAAGACAGCGAAATTTCTGTAGGCTGAAAGCCGATTATGCGAGTACAATGTGAGCGTACTGTGATAGATAATGCGGGTAATAATTTTCTAATTATATTTATTCTGAACTTTATAAATATTGTTATCACAGTAATAAAAAAATGCTTCAACTGCTCTATCTAAAGTTTCTTTTAATAATTGTTCGGAAGAACTATCAAAATTTTGCAAAACGAAATATTCTGATTTTAGAAAAGGCGGCTGAGGACCAATTCCAATTTTTATTCTGTCAAAAACATCCGTTTTAGCATACTGTATAATGGATTTAACTCCATTATGACCGCCTGCGGAACCTTTAGATTTAAACCTGATTATACCTAAGTCTAAAGATATATCATCATAGACAAGCATAAAATTTTCAACGCCGGATTTATAAAAATTTCTCAGAGCTAAAAGTGCTTCTCCTGATAAATTCATGTATGTTTGCGGTTTTATAATCCATATAGCTTCGCCATTATAAATACCTTTCGCAATAGAAGATTTTAACTTAGTCTCCATAGAAAAAACACAACCGAGTTTTTGAGCCAATAAATCAGCAAACATAAACCCCATATTGTGCCTTGTATGAGAATATTTTTCACCAGGATTACCCAAGCATATTAAAAGTTTCATTTTCGCATGCCTCTTTTTTTTAAAATTATCCCATAGTTATATTCATGTTACCAGTTAAATTATTTTTAAAATGGCTAATTATGTAGGAAACAGGAGATTTACCATGGCTACAAAAAAAGACACAATAATAAAAATGAAAAGCAGTGAAATGCTATATAACTTTTTAGAAAGTACAAATCTGCACAAAAAAGATTTTGCACAAATGATAGGTGTAACACTTTCTTACGTTTATAATTTAATAGATGAAACTATTCCATTTTCAACCAGGAGTACAACATTAGAGAGAATTGCAACGGTTATGGATATAGCCCCAGAGGAATTTGTTGAATATAAAATACCTCAAGATCCTATAGTGATTGACGAAACAACTGAATTTATAAGACAAAAGCAAAAGGAAAAGAATTTAACTACAGTACAATTTCTAAAATCTTTTCCCAGAAAACAACGACTGGAAATAGTGGACATATTAAGAGGAGCACGACCTATTCCTTTAGATTGGGAAGAAGTTTGTGTTATTGCTCAAGTCTTAGACATTAAAGAAGAAGAAATGTATGAACATTGGGAAATGAGACTGAAACAACTTTTACAAAACTCAGGATTTAACATGGAAAGCAATTCTGAATTAGCAAAAGCGATGTTCAATTGTGCAAGAGATTATGTACATAAAAACAAATAATTATACTTTAACATTATTAATAGTAATTTCAACATCTTTTGGCGATTTATAAGTTTTTATGTCATAAATAATATTAATAATTTGATAGGAATGAGGTGCATCTTTAAATGCAGGAGCAGAGATATGCCTTATTCCTCTTTCATCCTGATAAATAGCATTTTGTCTATAATGTCCTGATGAAATCAGTATTACATTAGAATGTTTTTTCAGCATGCTTTCATATTTTTCAGTGTTTAGCATAGAAAGCTGATATTCTATTCTGGGCGGAATAAGAGGTGAATGATGAAAAATTATAAAAAGTTTTTTAGGATATTTATTAAGTAAATTATCAAGCCATTCTACCTGTTCATCAGACACTTGCCCATGTTTTGAAGGAGCAAAATCTGAGGTAACATCAAGAACGGCACATACAATATCACTATTAGGTTTAAAATAGTAATAATTTCTGTTTTCTTTTTGGTTTCTGTTAAAAGTTGTAACTATATCAATAAATACTTCTTTTTCAATTCCGCTCAATCTGTGAGCATCTGTATTTCCCAAAACAATATAATATGGAGCATTAATTGAATGAATAGCTCTCATAAAGCCTATTGCATCTTCTTCCGTAGATTTTTGAACATTATCACCCAAAAATACAACGAAATCAGGCATTTTTTTTCTTATTGACGATGATAAAAAGAATAGATATTTATCCATATAAGAATCGTTATATGAATAGTTAACATCACCTATTTGAGCAAAAGAAATTTCATCAGCTTCAACCAAAGGAGCATTACAACAGCCAAAAACCAAAAATAATATAAATAGTATGAATTTTTTATGCATCAGAGCATCTTTTCTGTATAGTCTCTTGTACTAATAAAGCCTGAGCTAAATCTTTTTTGTTAATAACCTTCATAGAAATAAGGATTTCGCCCATTGGAACTTTCTTAAATCTTTGAATATCAAGAACCATAGACAAATGAAACAGATTTATTTTCCCTGCCTCAAGTAAGATTTCACCTAGACGCAAGTAAGAATCATCTGTCCAGTCATTAATATCATACAGATTTTTCATACTAATATTATATAAAAAATTAATTTTTTAATCAAATATTAAGCATATAAATCAAGATTATTTGCTCTAAATTCATCCTGATGATTGGGTTTAAGAACTCCGGCATCCATTCTGTCAAGTCTTTCAACAAGCCCGGTATTTGACTGAGTTTTAAGCCCTTTAACATTTTCAGAAGAAGGACCTTGATGAAGCCCGTTAACAGAAGCTGGATTAATATTATTATTAGTTGGTCTTAAATCAGAACCACCATTCCCCATAAAAGAAAGACCTTTTGCCGATGCATTCGGCATAAACATATTTTTAAAATCTAAACCGCCTATTGCCATATATAAATATCTCCTGTTGTATATATAAAAAACTAAAGCTATAAAAAATTGCGCAATTTTATCAAAATTTTACAATTATTAAAATAAAAATTAATCTTGAAAATAAAAATTTATGTGATTAAATAGAGATATAAGCGTCTGTAGCTCAGCTGGATAGAGCAACTGCCTTCTAAGCAGTGGGTCGCGCGTTCGAATCGCGCCAGGCGTATTTTTTTTGTTTACTATTATTACTTTGTGCGATGAGAACGCAAGGCGAAGCCTTCTTCGTTCGAGCGAAATTTCCGTAGAACGGAGCCGAACGAAGTGAGCGAGTTCGAGAATAATGAGGGCAAGCTGAACGACAAGCGAAGCAAAGTGAAGCACTTGCCCGAAGGAAGGAAATTTCAAGACAGCGCCAGGCGTATTTTTTGTGCTTATTATTTTTATTATTTATAACTAGTGCGATGAGAACGCAAGGCGAAGCCTTCTTCGTTCGAGCGCGAGTGATCTTAATCTGTAGCGGTGGATGCGTTGAGCATTCGACACGAATTTTTGTAAATATAATAGACAAAGTTAAATAAAAAATATAGAATATTTTTTATGGCAATTAGAATTTTATTAATATTATTTTCTTTATTTATCTTGGTTAATATTGTAATAACACTTGTAAGTGTTATTTTGGGAGTTAATTTATATAAAAGATACGGAAACAAAATTTTAAAAGGATACGGAATTTTTATACTTTTAATTGTTGTTATTTATATGGTTTTAGCGTTGCTGGGATTAAATTAGAAAGGCTTTTTATGAAAAAAGAAGAATTGGCAACTCCTTTAGTTATAATAATATTACTGATTTTATTTATTGTATTTTGTAATCCGATTGCAATGGTAGGGGTTGGAGAAAGAGGAGTTAAAGTAACACTTGGTGTAGTAGCGGAGCAAAGCTACCCTGAAGGTATTCATTTCGTTACACCTTTTATATCCAAAATAGTATCTATGGACGTTAAAACCCAAAAAAGAGATATAACGACATCCGTTTATACAAAGGATATTCAGCAAGCCAAAATTTCATATGTCATTAATTACAATTTACAGCCGGAAAATGCGTATAAAATGTACAGACAAGTCGGCTGGAGCTACGAAGATAAAATATTAATGCCGGTAGTTGAAGGAACTATAAAAGATGTTATAGGTAAATGGAATGCTCAAGACCTCGTTGCTAACAGAGAAATAGCAACTAAGGAAATTTTAACAAAACTTCAGAATCACTTAATTGATAACTTTATAAATGTTACTGATTTTCAAATTACATCAATTAATTATTCCGATGTATTTGAAAGGGCAATTGAAAGCAAAGTTACAGCAGAACAAGAAGCTTTAAAAGCAAAAAATAAAACTGTACAAATCCAGGAGGAAGCAAAGCAAAAATTAATATCTGCGGAGGCTGAAGCTAAATCTATGGCAATCAGGGCAAATGCGCTTACTCAAAATAAAGCTTTAGTTGAATATGAAGCAGTTCAAAAATGGGATGGTAAATTGCCTCAATATATGCTTGGCAATTCAGTACCATTTATTAACCTTTCTACATCAGGAAAAAAATAAAATATTGTAAAAGCTGATTTTAAAAATCAGCTTTTTTATTGTAAAATTTACTTGGAAAATAAAGGAATAAAAAGTGTTAAATATAGCAAAAATATATGATGCAGCTAAGGTTTTAAGTAAAGTTGCAAGAAAAACGGATTTGATTTTATCAAAAACTTTGTCAGAAAATAATGAAATATACTTAAAATCCGAAAATCTACAGCTCACAGGTTCATTTAAGCTTAGAGGCGCATACTATAAAATATCAAAATTAACCGATGAGCAAAAAGCAAAAGGCATTATAGCATGTTCAGCAGGAAACCACGCACAAGGTGTAGCCCTTGCTGCTCAGAGAAACGGAATAAAAGCAACCATTTTCATTCCCGCAACTGCGCCTATTTCAAAAGTTGAAGCCACAAGAAAATATGGAGCCGATATCAAGCTGATTGACGGAGTTTATGACGATGCTTATAATGCGGCATGCGAATTTCAAAAGGAAACCAACGGCGAATTTATTCATCCCTTTGATGACGAAGATGTTATAGCCGGTCAAGGTACAATCGGACTTGAATTACTTGAGCAAATGCCGGATTTAGAAGCCGTTATTGTTCCCATTGGCGGCGGCGGATTAATTTCAGGCGTTGCTTATGCGGTTAAACAATTAAAGCCTTCTTGCAAAGTATACGGAGTTCAGGCTCAAGGTGCAGGAAGTATGTATCAATCATATATTAACAAGAAAATCCTTGAACTTCCTATTGTTCATACTTTTGCAGATGGTACGGCAGTTAAACGCCCTGGGAATATTACTTTTGAAATGTGCAGAGAATTTGTTGACGATATAGTTACCGTTACTGATGATGAAGTTGCTTCTGCCATTTTAGCCTTAATGGAAAGACAAAAACTTGTAGCAGAAGGAGCAGG
>CANQCO010000019.1 GCA_947589705.1 Candidatus Gastranaerophilales bacterium | reverse complement strand
ACCATTTTCCATGTGAAGTTTTATATGTCCTATCTCGCCTGCGGCATTACTTGCTCCGCGTACTAATTTCCCGTTTATTATCAGCCCTGAACCGATACCTGTTCCGACTGTAATACAAATAAGATTATTGGCTCCCTTGCCTGCTCCGTAATTAAGTTCTGCTAATGCCGCACATCTTACGTCATTATCTACCTTAACGGGAATTTCAAATTCTTTTGAAACAATATCAGCTATAGGAATATTAACCCACCCCGGGATATTGGGTGCAAGTCTTACTATACCGTTGTCGCAGTCAATCTGCCCCGGAAATCCGAACCCTATTCCGTCTATCATATCTTTATTTGTTTTTGATTCCTTCATCAAATTTCTGATAGCCGTTATTATATTTGATATTGTATATTCATAGCCCATTTCAGCTCTCGTCGGAACCGTGTCTGAATATACTATACTTCCTGATTTATCAACTAAAGCTACTTTTACGTTGGTGCCTCCAACGTCTACCCCTATATTATACTTTTTTGGTAATATTGACATCCTCAACTCCTTAGACCTTCTATCTCTTTAAATAATAGCATAAAAACTTTTTCAACTTTAATATTTTAAGTTTTTTATAGCTTTATTGATATTTCAATTTTATTTTGTATGATTAAGTAATGAAAAATCAAAAAATGAGATTAAATAAATATATAGCATTATCGGGATTTTGCTCGAGAAGAAAAGCTGATGAATATATTGAAGCGGGAAAAGTTAAGGTCAATGGCAATACTGTATCCGATTTTGGTTTTTCCGTTACGAAAAATGACAAAGTAACAATAGAAGGTAAATTGTTAGAGCCTGAAGCTAAAACTTATATAAGATATTATAAACCCGCAGGCTATATTACAACTATGGATGATGAAAAGGGAAGAAAAACAATTTATGATATTCTCCCAGAAGAAGTTCAACACCTAAAACCCGTCGGCAGGCTTGATAAAGATTCAACTGGATTGTTAATTCTTACAAATGACGGAGATTTTATTAATGAATTTACACATCCCTCCGTAAAAGTACCTAAAATATACCGGGTCTGTGCTCAAGGTAAATTAAATCTAAATGATTTAACTTTAATGGAAAAAGGTATAGAAATAGAAAAAGGACAAATTGCTTATGCCCTTGCTCGTATTATTGAATTTGAAGGCAAAAATACCGTTTTAGAAATTATTCTTTATCAGGGACTTAACAGACAAATAAGAAAAATGCTTGATTTCCTCGGACATAGCGTTATTTCTTTAAAAAGATTAAGTATGGGTCCTGTTGATATAACGGGACTTAAAAAAGGTCAGTTTAAATATATTAAACAAAAACAAATTGACCAAATAAAAAATTATTTAAAAAAACTAAAAAAATTGTAAAATTTAAAAAAATTATTAATATTAATTAATAATTTTAAAGAAAAATCTTAAGAAATAAAATAAAATTCCGATATTAATAAATATAGATAATATGGGAAAAGGTAGTTATGGAAAATATTAATCAACTTAAATTAGATTTTTTGGACTATTTAAAAGAGAAATATAAAGATGATTCTGTATTATCAGAAAAGATGGATTTATTAAGTCCAGAATTAAGTATATTTATGTATAGTGCGGATTTCCAAGATTATCTCTCTGAAAAAGGTTATTCTGATAACTCAATTTTTTCTCAAAGTATAAGTGATATTAAAAATATTCTATCTTCACCTGAAAATAAGCAAGAATATAATCCGGATAATGAAAATATAATCGGTGATGATTTTATGTTGAATACATTAACGGATGCTTTTAATCAAGATGAAGATTTATTTTCTGTAATTAATAAAAATTCAAATGAAAAAATAGATTCTGATGAAGTTATTGCATTTTTGGATTCAGTTGAAGCAGAAATGAATGCAAATCCTGATGAATATGAAACAGCATTTGATGGTATTTCTAAAGGGATACAAAATATAAAAGGTGAAGCGGAAATAAATAATACGCTTGATACTATATATAATAGTGAAAAAGCCCTACATTATCTTGATTTAGATAATGACGGTGAAATTAATGATATAGAAAAAGAATTGTTTGAAACTTATGTGCAAGGTGATAAAGAAGAATTAACCGTAGAAGATTTACAAAAAGTATTGTCTGAAATAGAAAACGGGACATTTAATTATGATGTTAAGTTGCCGGAAAATGCTGTAGATGTTAAAGATATTCCGGAAACAGTTACTGCAGAAAGTGAAGAAAGTTCTGAAAATATATCGGCAAGGCAGACTTCTAATCCCGCTCAATCTTTAAGTCCTACCGGAAGAACTTCGTCCGGTGCCAGCGCGGGTAGTTATCCTAGTCAAACTCAAGTAACTCCTTCTAATATTAATGAAATGAACTTAGAACAGCTTAAAAAAGAGCAGGATGTCCGTCAAGGTAATGTTGATTCTGCTAAAAATGATGTAGATAAAGCATTATCGGATATTGATGAGGTAAAAACTAATGAATATCCTCAAGCAAAAGAAGCTTATGATACTGCTATTCAAAATGATGAAAATATTTCTGAAGAATTAAAAGAAAAAAGAACTGCAAATCTTATATCAATTGAAAATACGACAAATGATATAATTGATTTAAACTCCAAAATATCAAAAACTGAAATAGATTTAGCTAATGCTAATGATAAATTAGATGGAGATAAAAAGAATCTTAGTGCATTAAAAAGTGCTTTAAGTTCGTTTGATAATGCGGAAAATCAAGAAGAAGTCGCAAGTCAAAAAGCTGAAATACAAGCTCAAATTAACACATTAGAACAAACAGTAATCCCTCAGGATGAACAGAACAAAAAAGAATTAGAAGAAACATTAAATGGCGGCGGTGAAAATAAGGGATTAAAAGAACAATTACAAGAAAAAGAAACAGAGCTTAAAGAATTACAAGAAACAAGAACTGAAATCGAAAGTGAGATAGCGGCAACGGGAAATGAAACTTCAAAAAAAGCACTTGAAGAATTTAAGGCTGTCGAAGCAAAATTAGATGATTTAGTTGAACAATTGCCGGCTATACAGCAAAAACTTGTTGATGCTCAATCAGATTTGACAGAAGTTAATGAACTTATAAGAACAAAAGAAGCAGAATCTACTAAGACAGAAAAATCATATTATAACGGTTCGTTGCCGTCCGAACTAGTGTCAGCATTAGATGGCAAACTAGGTGCAGGTTTTTGTGCTAAACTGGAACAAGTAGCTAAAAATATTAATTGTGAACCTACAGATTTGTTAGGTATGATGCAGAGTGAATCAGGTATTAATCCTCAAGCATATAATAAAAATGGCGGTGCAACAGGTCTTATTCAATTTATGCCTGGTACTGCAAGATCACTTGGAACAACAACTCAAGCACTTATGAATATGTCTGCTGTTGAACAATTGGATTATGTTGAAAAATTCTATAAAAATTGGACGGGTGGTTCCGGTCAGAGACTGTCTGCAGGAGATTTGTATACATTATGCTTCTTGCCGGCGTTTGTAAATAGAGAAGTATTGTGTTCACAAGGCGATAAATATTATAATGCTAATTCCGGTCTGGACGGAAATCATGATGGTAAAATTACCAAAACCGAAATGGGTGACCGTGTTAAAAATAAATATAATGAAGTTTTACGCCTTTATGGGTTGGCTTAATATTTTTATTTAAATTTTATATGATTTCTATTTCTAAATAAAAATTTATGCCACTTTATATATAGATTTGCAATGTAATGGTTTTTTCTTGTAAGTAAATAAAATATTTTTTTCTCTAATCTATATCGAATAGCGCCTTTTTGTGTTATGTATAATATTGAGAATACAGAAAATACAAAATACATCATTTTTGAGTTAGTTATTTCTAGCATTTCTTGCGCATACTTAATTCTTTCCTCTAAAGAAGTAAAAATATTTGATTTATATTTATTTCTTTCGCTATATATCTTGGAGCCTTCAATAAAGAAAACTTCAGGTGCGACAGCTAGGTTATCTATAAATTTTTTATTTTTTTTTATAAATTGCAAATCAATCTTTAAATCTTCGCTTGTTTCTTCAGAATGCCCAAGAATCAAATATACTAAATTAATAATACCTATTTTATAGCAATTTTTTAAAATATTTTCGACTGTTTCAAGATTAATACCTTTATTTATTATTTTTAGCAATTTTTCTGAAGCTGTATCTAATCCGAAATTAATATTAATACATCCTGATTTTTTTAATTTTTTTAATAGTTTTAAATTAAATTCTTTTTCAAATCTTGCATATATTGAATATTTTATATCAAGTTTTTTTTGAATTATTAAATCTGCTACTTCTAAAAGTATATTTGGATGTAAAGCATTATCCCAAAAGTAAAAATATTTAGTATTATATTTTTTATAAAGATATTCAAGTTCTTCTACAATTTTTTGGGGAGTTTTTGTAGAATATTTTTTATTATAGCATTCACAAAAATTACATTGGTGCCAATAACATGAGGTTGATGCTACTATTGGTAAACAAGTTTCAGGGGTAAAATATTTGCCAAAAGGATATCCGGTGAATGATTCAAAAGGCAGTTTATTTATAGGAATAATTTTCTGTGAATTACTTCTTTTAAGTTCTTTTTTGTTTCCTATATATAATATATTTGATACATTATCAATAGATATTTCATTTTTTATATATTTAACTAAATCTAATACTGTTTGAGTATTATTTCCAATAGAAACGGTGTCAAAAAATAAGTTAAAAAAATCGTATATGTTTTCTATAATTTTATAATAACGACTAAAAAAATCTCCACCTATATTAATATGAATATTAGTTTTTTGTTTAAGTTGGTATGCAATATATAAACCCGGTAAAAATGAATCTTGATAATTTATAGAAATTCCTACAATTTCAGGTTCTTTTTTTATTATTTTTTCAATTTCCATATTATAAAATTCTTTAGATGGTATTAAATTACTGTTTAAAAAGAATAATAACTCCTTTATATTTATATTAAAAATCGGGTTATTAGTATTGCTTCTGTAATCTGCAATTCCCGGTAAAAAGTATGATGAAGCTTTATCCTGTATTATATGGCTATAATTCATCATCGATAATATAATTTTTGTAGTATAAGTATATATATAATAATTTAAAAATAAATTTTTATTTTTGAGCGAATAAGCACAGAAATCTATATTTTCTTTTGATTTATTTAATATTTTAATAATATTTTTTATATAATTTTTGTTTATTTTAAATAATTCCAATAAATAATTATCAATCGAAAGAATATAACTATAATAATTAATTAAATTCTCTATACCTTCTTTTGAAAGCAGTTTATTTAAATATTCTATGTTTAGATTAATACATTCACTTTCTATATGATTTGCTTCTAAAATTCCAATTAAAGTTGGAACTCCGATATTTGGAGCATATTCATACATATGAATTGGAGGATTTACAAATAAGTATTTCATGTAAAAAGAAACCTTTCAATTTTAATCTAATTTAAATTGTTTTTGATATTCATCCTTGCCTGTTATTGTTGTTTGGTCTTCTTTTAATAGTACAAAATTTTCCAAAACAAGTACGTCTAAATCTGTGAACATAAAACATTTAAAAGCATTCTCGGGCGTATTTACTATTGGTTCTCCTCTTATATTAAATGAGGTATTTACGATTACGGAGCAATCAGTTAATTTTTTAAATTCGTTAATTATATTCCAGAATCTTGGGTTAACTTTTTTTGATACGGTTTGAATTCTAGCTGAATAATTAACATGGGTTATAGCAGGAAGAGTTGAACGGTATGCTTTTAATTTATCTATACCCTTATAACCTTTTTCTTCATCAGTCAATTTTGTTTTTATTTTATCTGAAATCGGCTGAGTTAAAAGCATATAAGGTGATTTTTTACCTTGTTTAATATCAAAATATTTTTCAACATCTTCTTCGAGACAGCTTGGGGCAAAAGGTCTAAAAGATTCACGTTTTTTTATAGCAAGATTTAAATTTCTCTGCATATCACGGTTTCTCGGGTCAGCCAAAATACTTCTGTTACCTAAAGCTCTTGGACCATATTCCATTCTACCGGCAAAATGTCCTATGCTTTTACCCTCTGAAATATATTTAGCTATTAATTTTACAACTTCTTCTTCCGTTTCGTATTTAATATATTTTGCGCTGTATTTGTTTAATGTTTCAAGAATTTCTTCATCAGAATATTTAGGACCTAACAGACTCCCTGCTTGAGAGTCATCTGGATTAATTTTTCTTTCATTATTTAATCCCATATAATAAACGGCAAGAATGGCGCCTAATGCACCGCCTGCGTCACCCGACGCCGGCTGAACCCAGATATTTTCAAAAGGGCCGTTTTTTAATATATTTCCGTTTGATACACAATTAAGTGCGCAGCCTCCTGCAAGACAAAGATTTTTCAGCCCTGTTTGTTTATATACGTATTTAGCAAGTTTCAGGGTTATTTCTTCTGTTACAGCCTGCAAACTTGCCGCTATATCCATATCATTTTGACTTAATGCGGTTTCTGGTTTTCTGTTAGGCCGATTAAACAGTTTTTCAAACTTTTTATTATACATATAATCCGTTGTACAAAACCCGAAATACTCCTGATTAAGCCAGAAAGAACCGTCATCTTTAATATCAACCAGTTTATCCAGTATCAAATCTTTATATATCGGTTCGCCATAAGGGGCAAGCCCCATTACTTTATATTCGCCTGAATTTACTTTAAAACCTAAAAAACCGGTAAATGTACTGTATAACAAGCCTAAAGAATGCGGAAATTCTATTTTTTGTTTAATTTCAATTTTATTTCCTTTTCCGATTCCCCAAGTAGTTGTATCCCATTCTCCGACACCATCCAAGCATAATATTGCAGCCTCATCAAAAGGTGAAGGGTAAAATGCACTAGCCTGATGAGATTCATGATGTGAGGTAAAATATATCGGGCATTTTAGTCTGTTTTCAAAATTTTTATCTATTTGTTTTGGAATAAATAACTTTTTATTTAACCAAACAGGCATGGCATTTATAAAACTTTTCATACTATACGGTACAAATGCCATTGCCGTTTCAAGTATTCTTTCAAATTTAACAAAAGGTTTTTCATAGTATACAACCCCGTCAAGCTGTTCGGGTTCAAGTCTTGCTTCTTTAAGACAATAATTTACAGCATTAATAGGAAATTCACTATCTTGTTTAATCCTTGTAAATCTTTCTTCTTGTGCTGCAGCAACTACTATACCGTCTTTTATTATTGCTGCTGCACTGTCATGATAATATGCGCTTATTCCGAGTAAAGTTGTCATTTTTCACACCTAAAATTGATATTCATAATTTTTTTGTTGTTCACCGCAATCTGTCCAATAGGTATTGATATTTGGTTTTTTGAGTCTTAATCTGTCACGTTTTACAATTTTCATTAAAATACCTGTAGGCGAAATGGCAAATATATATATGACAAAAAGTACCATAATTGCAATATATTTACCTAAAAATTCTCCTATTCTATCTAAAATATATTTCAGCCCTTCTGCGAATTTTTTAAATGAAAAGCATAGAAAAGATAAAACTAAAAATAACATTATAACGGTAATTTCTGCTGTTATTAATGAATTTTTGTATAATATATAAGCTATCGCCCACGGTATTATAGCAAAAGTTAAAGCAAGCTTTGTATTTTCTTCAAATTTCATGATTAATTCCTAAATTATTGTATATATGAAAGGTGATACAGGCGAAGTTCCAACCGCAATAATAAATATCAAAAGTATTAAAAATAAAATGGCTGGAACAATCCAATAAGCTTTTTTACTCCATAAAAAAGTTATTATTTCTATTAAAAAATTTTTTCTTTTCATGTTATTTATTATCCTCCATTTTTATTTTATTTTTAAATTCATTTGCTTCTTCATGTTCCGGAAGTATTTTTAGAACGGTATCAATATATTTTAAAGCTCCATCTTTGTCTTTAAGTGCATATCTGCATTTTGCAATATTAAACAAAATACTTGTATTATCAGGTATTGCAAGATTTACAAGTTTAAATAATATGTTAGCTTGATTATAATCTCCAAGTTCCATGCAAACTTGAGCTAATAAATTGGCAATTTCAGTATTGGGAGCAATTGTATACGCATCTTCCAACAGTTGTCTTGCATTTTCATTGTTTTTTTCAAAATGATAAATTTGTGCAAGATTAAATAAAACTTCAATATTCTGAGGTTCTTTTTTTATACATTTTAGTAATATTTCCTTAGCTTCAGAAGTCTTATTCATTGACATATAATTAATTGCAGCATTTTTCAGCATATAGACAGGGATATCCGGTTTCTCTATAAGTTTTTTATAAAAACTTTCTGCCTCAGAAAATTCGGACATTAAATGATAATAGTTTGCAAATTCAAATAATATATAAATATTTTCTGGTTGAAGTTCATATGCTTTTTGAAAATTTTCAATAGCCCTATCAAAAAATTTTCTTGACATATAGATTATTGCTAAGTCTTTATAGGCAAATGCGAAATTTTTATCCATAGAAATTATTCTTTTCAGAGTTTCTTCTGCTTTATCTGTATCATTAGTTCTTGCACATAATACAGCATATTCATATAATATTTCAATCTTTAATAATCCCGACGCAATTAAATCAGCATATAATATTTTTGCTGATTCAAGTTTATTCATTCTTGAATATAATGATGCTAAATGGAGCTTTAATGGGATTGAGCTTAAATTAAAAGTTAAAATTGATTCAATAATTTTTGCAGCTTTATCAAGTTCTCCATTTCCATCATAAGCACAAGCAAGATTATATCTGTAATTTTCTTTATTGGAAGATATACTTATAAGTTTTTTATAATGTTCAATTGCATTTATATAATTGCCGGATTTAAGTTCCGCAATAGCTAATGCACTGAGATGATTATCTTTATCTGAATTGTCATAAGCCAGTTTTAAATTTTTCTCTGATTCCTTATAGTTTTCTAAAGAAAGATATGCAATTCCTAAATTATAATATACAGAAGCATCACTATTATTAATGGATATTGATTTTTTATAGCAGTCAATGGCTGTATTCAATTTGTTATTAGCAAAATTAGCAAGTCCTAATTTGTTGTATAATTTGGCATTTTCAGGCTGAATTAAAATTGCTTTTTCTAACAATTTTATTGCATATTCATTATTACCCGATTCTAATGCCGCTGCTGATAAAATATCATATATTTGAGTATCATCAGGGGATAATTCAATCATTTTTGATTCAAGTTCGTACACAAATTCATATTTTTTTTGCTTTATATATGTAATAGCAAGACTTTTATAGGCATCCAAATAATCTTCTCTAAGTTTTATTACTTTATTTAACAGTCTTTCTGCTTCAGCAAAATTCTCTTTGTCCAAATAAATTATAGCTAAATAATATAAAGAAAGAGCATCATTCTCATTTTCTTTTATTACGGTATTAAAATTTTTCATTGCTTCATCATTTAGCCCTAAATTAATATTGCATAATCCGAGAAGCTTGGTTATTTCTATATCATTGTTATTTTCGGATAAAAATCTTTCAATCGATTCTTTTCCTTTTTGCCACTCTTTGTTTTCAATAAAATTTATAATTTCGTCTTTATTCATTTTCCCAAACCTGTATGAAATATTATATCAAATTAAATAAAAAGAACAATCACAGAATGTTAAAACAATTGAAAAAAAAGAAAATTTATGTTCTAATTTATATGATTTACACAGGTAAGGGAGATAGAAATGTCAGAAAGAACATTTATAGCAATTAAACCGGACGGAGTTAAGAGGAATCTAATCGGAAGAATAATCACAAGATTTGAAGAAAAAGGCTATAAAATAATCGGATTAAAATTACTTCTCCCAACATTAGAGCATGCCGAAAAACATTATGCGGAACATAAAGGTAAACCTTTTTATCCAAGATTAATTAAATATATTACATCAGGTCCGATTGTAGCAATGGTGGTTGAAGGTCCTAATGTAATAGCCGAATCAAGACGAATGATGGGTGCAACAAGACCGGAGGAAGCTGAAGCCGGTACTATCCGTTTTGAATTTGCTGTTAACAAAGAATTCAACATAATCCATGGTTCTGATTCTAAAGAAAGTGCAGAAAGAGAAATAGCAATTTATTTTAAAGAAGAAGAAATTTGCTCAAACTGGACTACTATGCTGGAAATGTTAATGAATGAAGAACAATCACTTTAGTTTTGAGCTTTTAAAAGAAGATAAGAAAACGCATGCCAGAGCGGGAATATTTCATACTCCGCACGGTGATATAGAAACACCTATTTTTATGCCTGTTGGGACTAACTCTGCCGTAAAAATGCTGACTAATCACCATTTATATGAAACTAAAGCGCAGATAATACTTTCTAATTCATATCATTTATTTTTAAGACCTGGGCATAAGCTTATAAAGGAATTTGGCGGACTTCATAAATGGATGAACTGGAATAAACCGATATTAACGGATTCAGGCGGGTTTCAGGTATTCAGTCTTGCACACCTTAATAATATAAAAGAAGACGGAGTCAAATTTAAAGAGCCTAAAACAGGTGATGAATATTATATTAATCCTGAAATATCAATGGAAATTCAGCAAGATTTGGGCCCTGATATTGCTATGGCTTTTGATCAGTGTGCGCCTTATCCTTGTGATTATGACTTTGCTGTTAAAGCAATGGAGAGAACTCATAGGTGGCTTGAAAGATGTATAAAAGCACATACACGTGAAGATCAGGCATTATTCCCTATTGTTCAAGGTGCATTTTTTGACGATTTAAGAAAAGAAAGCGCCAATGTTATATCATCTTATGATGCGGTTGGTTATGCTATAGGCGGAGTTAGTGTGGGAGAACCTAACGACTTAAAAAATCATCTTGTGGAACTTACTGCCCCATTGCTTCCTAATAATAAACCTAGATATTTAATGGGTGTCGGAACACCTATTGACTTGTTGGAAGGTGTTAAAAGAGGTGTTGATATGTTCGACTGCGTATTGCCTACTCGTAATGCCCGCCACGGTTCATTCTTTACATTTGAAGGTAAGAAAAATATTAAAAATAAACAATTTGAGAAAGATTCTCAGCCGCTTGATCCCAAGTGTGACTGCTATGCTTGTCAAAATCATTCTAAAGCTTATATAAGACACCTTTATAAAATGGGAGAAGCTAATGCACAAATACTCCTTTCAATTCATAATACAAGATTTTTAATCAAATTTATTCACGATATCAGGCAAAGTATTTTAGATGATAATTTTGAAGAATTTTATCTTCAACATGTCAATATTGTATAATTATATGCCAATATTATTTTTTAAATTTAATGAATCTATTATGGAAAGAATTGCAAAAAGCTCAAGAAGTATATATCGGTAATTTTTTATATTATTTGCTGAATTTAATATAGAAAATTCAAACCAGTTTTTGTCTGAAGGTAAACTGATATTTATGTTTCCCTGTTCAAATGAAATTGTAATTCCGGAACTTATGCCCATATTTACGAGATTTACCATTTTATTAATAAATGGTGAAATAATTAAATATTTGGATTCTGCAACATCTGTTAAGTTAATATCAAAATATCTTTCAAATTCACTCAGACAGGAATCCTTTGATATTATCGATTTCCTTTTAATAATAATAGTGCCTGAAAATTTTTTACGGCATGGCAATTTAATAAACATACCTTCAAAAACTGTTAGTCTAATATTTTTACTTTTTTTTGTCTTTTTGATTTTTTCAAGAGATAATTCTGCAATTTCAAGTTTGTCTCCGTTATATATCCCTGATAATCTGTTATCACAGTGATATCTGTCAAAATTATCAAATAAACTAAGTGATCTTACATAACTGATGTCACTGCTGTTTCTTTTTTTTTCTACTTCAAAACTTCCAAAATATTTAAGTAATTCAGGTAAAATTACTTTTCTTACTTCGTTTTTGTATTTTGTTTCCAATAATAAAATCAGAGAAAATAATAATATATCTGTTATTAATACTGTAAAATATACTATAGAAGAATTTCCTAAATATTTTTCAAAATTTGTTTCCCAAAAAATAATACTTAATATAGAAAATAAAATTATAAATAAAATAACTAAAATTATTAAAATTAAATACTGTTTTCTTTTGTGTTCCAATTCTTTTAAATTTATAGAAACATCTTTTCTATAAAATTTACTGAATTCTGAAAAGAAGGATTCATTTGGTATTCTTTGTTTGTTTTTTATTATAGACATAAGAAAATTTCTGCTACCCGTAAATCATATAATACCATTTTTTTTAAAAATTGAAACATATCTTTTCGTTTAAAAAATGTTCAAGTAAATTTTTACAGGTTTTAAAAAATAAAGGAGGGAAATATTTCTCCTCCTTTGTATTTAAAGTATTGTTTATCTTGTAACTAAATCCATTTCTTCAGCAGAAGCATAAACAGCGTGGCAGCCGCAATCAACGTGGATTACTTCTCCGGTTACACCTGAGGAGAGGTCTGATAAAAGATACAAAGCAGTTTTTCCATCATCTTCAAGAGTTACATTTCTCTTTAAAGGAGCTTTTGCAACAGCTGCTTTAAGCATTTTGCCAAATCCGTCAATACCTGATGCAGCAAGAGTTTTTACAGCACCCGATGATAAACAGTTAACTCTTATTCCATATTTGCCGAGATTTTCAGCCAAATATCTTGCTGAAGCTTCAAGTGCAGCTTTAGCCACACCCATAATGTTATAGTTAGCAACAACTTTTTCTCCGCCTAAATATGTTAATGCAAGTATTGAACCTCCGTCTTTCATTAGAGGCTGTGCATTTCTTGCCAGAGATACCAATGAATATGCACTTACGCCCATAGCTAAATCCCAGCCGGCTTTTGATGTATTTACAAATTCACCGGTTAAATCTTCTCTGTTTGCGTATGCGACAGCATGTACAACGAAATCAATTTTCCCGTATACTTTTTCAAGTTCTTGAAATACCGCCTTAACTTCTTCTTCTTTAGTCACATCGCAGGACATAATTACTTTTGCATTCATTGATTCCGCGATAGGGCGTACTCTTTTTTCCATAACTTCACCTGCATAGGTAAAAGCAATATCAGCACCTGCTTCAAATAGTTGTTTCGCTATACCGTATGCAATACCATGAGTATTAGAAACGCCAAATATGACGCCTTTTTTACCTTCCATTAGTTTCATATAAAATCCCTCTTTATCTTGTATAGATTAATTTTACAATTAACAATTACTATTTTCAATTACTTTACAATTTTTTTTATTATGAATAATCGAAGAAATGAAAGCTGCACCTACTATAACAAGTCCTATACTTCCCGTAATAACTTCCGGAACTTCTATATTGGTACTAATGAACATTATTATTGCAAGGAAACCTATTGCCCAGTGCGCTCCGTTTTCTAAATACAGATACTGTTTTAAAGTGTTCATATCTACCATATATATGGTTAAAGACCGCACAAACATCGCTCCTATTGCAAGTCCTATACAAATAATTATGATATCCTTACTTATGGCAAAAGCGCCAAGAACTCCATCTAACGAGAAAGAAGCATCAATAAGTTCCAAGTAGAGAAAACCTATGAATCCAAGTTTTGCACTTCCACCGAGCAGCTCTGCCTTTTTTTGCGCAATACATTCAAGCAGATTGCTTACACTGTCTATAATTAAATATAAAACTATACCGAACATTCCGGACAATAAAACAGCTATTTTCTGCTCAGGAGCAATAAATTTTTCCAATATCATAAGAGCAATAATTGCAATGGTAACATCAATATATTTAATGCAATTTAATTTTAGTAAAGGTTTTTCAATGCAGCCAATCCAGTGGGTATCTTTATTAGGATTAAAAAAGAATGCCAGAAATATCATAAGAAGGAATGCTCCGCCGAATGTAACCAAAGGAGCATGCACAAGATGAAGATAATGAGCATATTTATCAACATCATATAAAGCTAATTTGGTAACTGCAATCAGATTCAGACCTGAAAATACTGAAACAACAATAATCGGAAATAAAAACCTCATACCAAAAACCGCAATTAAAATACCCCATGTTATGAATCTGTGTCTCCATTTATCATCCATTTTTTCCAGTTTCACTGCATTTATAACTGCATTATCAAATGAAAGAGTTACTTCTAATATAGATAAAAAAATTACAATAAATAAAGAAATAAATCCGCTTCCCACGTGGGCATGTTCACCCCAAAAATAGGCGCATATTAATCCTATAACCGTTATAAAAAAAGAACCTTTAAAATATTTGAGCATTATTTTCCCTTTTTTTTTTAATTATATATAAAAAACAGGGTAAAGAATCATTTCTTTACCCTATTTTTATTTGTTCTTAAATTAGTCTTTAGCGTGACCTGCGGTACCGAGAACGTCAATCATTTTGTGTTTAACCATTTCTTTAACTGCAGTTCTTCCGGGTCCCATATATTCACGAGGATCGAATTTTTCAGGATGTTCAATAAAGAATTCTCTTATTGTAGATGTCATTGCTAATCTTAAATCGGTATCTATATTGATTTTTGCGACACCGTGTTTAGAAGCATAATTAAGCATGTCCTCAGGAACACCTTGAGCATCAGGGAGGTTGCCGCCGTATTTATTACATTTAGCAACAAATTCTTTTGGAACTGATGAAGAACCGTGAAGAACCAGAGGATAATCATATCCTACAACTGCATTAACTGCTTTTTTAATTTCAGCAAGTCTTTCAAAATCTAACTTAGCTTCACCTTTAAACTTATAAGCACCGTGAGAAGTACCGATTGCAACGGCTAAAGAATCACATCCTGTTTCTTTAACAAATCTTGCAGCTTCCTCAGGGTCTGTATAAGTAGAATCTGCAGATTTAACTTTAACATCATCTTCAACACCTGCAAGTTTTCCAAGTTCAGCTTCAACTGAAACACCTCTTGCGTGTGCATATTCAACAACTTGTTTTGTCAATTTAATATTTTCTTCAAGCGGGAATCTTGAACCATCTATCATAACAGAAGAAAAACCGCCGTCAATACATGCTTTACAAATTTCAAAATCAGCACCGTGGTCTAAGTGAAGTGCTATAGGAACAGTAGTTGTTGCAAGTGCTGCTTCAACTAATTTTATTAAATATGTTTGATTTGCATATTTTCTTGCACCTGCCGAAACTTGAAGAATAATTGGTGATTGTGTTTCTTCAGCTGCTTCTGCAATACCTTGAAGTATTTCCATGTTATTAACATTGTAAGCACCAATAGCATATCCGCCCTTGAGTGCTTTTTTGAACATTTCTTCTGTTCCAACTAATTTTCTTTCACTCATTATCAGTCTCCTCTTGTTTTATATGACAAATCTAATTTACATCAAAAAAAACTAAAAATAAAGAGTTACAATTTTTAGAATAACGGGTACTCTATTATATGTGTATAATTGCAAGAATTAAAAAAAAATGTTACAATCACAAACATAAAGTGAATGGAGGACGAAATGCCAAAAGAAGATAATTCGGCATGTTTTGGTATCGGCTTGTTATTAGGAGTAATAGGTGGTGTTATTGCTGCTGTCTTATATACACCTAAATCGGGCGAAGAAACAAGACAAGATGTAGAAAATGTTATTACTGACCTGGCTCAAAAATATACCCCTGAAATTAAGGAAGCTAAAAGACAGGCTTTAACATCTATTGATGTTATCAGATACAGACTTGAACAGCAGTACAATAAAATCAGCGATTCCTTTAAAGCGAAACAAATTGCAAAAGCTAAGGAAAAAGAATCAACTGATTATGATGTAAATTAAGAAGTCGGAGATTTTTATGACACCGGTATTAGAAAGTATTCTTGCTGTATTAATAGTTGTTGCTATTATTGTGCTTGTCATTATTACTGTTTTTGTTGTTAAATTCTTGAAAGAAGCAACATTAACAATGTCTAATATGAAAGAAATAACAGATATTACTAAAAAAGAATTGGAACCTGCTTTAAAATCTGTTAATAATATACTCTCTACTGTTAGTAATGTTTCAAAGGCTACTAATAACCAACTGGAAATGATAAGAAAAATTTTAACCACGTTACTTGGAGCTTCTTGCATTGCATTAGGTAAAGTTCAGGGTAAAGGCAGTGGATTTATCAGCGGGTTAATCAGCGGTTTTAATTTATTTAAAAGAAAAAAAGGAGATAAAAAATGTCGATAGGTAAATTTGTTACCGGTTTTGCAATAGGCAGTATTGTAGGCGGTTTAATAGGTGTTCTTCTTGCTCCTCAATCAGGTGAAGAAACACGTGAATTATTAGCTGAAAAATCTAAAAATATTTGTGATAAAGCTCAGGACGCAGTTTCTGAAATCCAGACTAAAGCTGACGGTATCGTTAACGATATGCAGGAAAAAGGTGATGAACTTATTTCTAAACTTCAGGATGTTATTAATAAACAGAAAAAATCTGAAGAAGCTTAGTTCTCTATTTGCTTTAAAAAAATCCGAAGTTATTCTTCGGATTTTTTGTTTGAATTTATTTATTTTTCATAAGATAATAATTTTGTGTAAAAACTAAATAAGGATATTGAATATGGTTGAAACAATGACTCAAAATATTAGTTTGAAACTAAATATGTCTGATTTTTCCAGATATGAAGAATATGCTCAAAATGCTGTTAAAACAATATCTGAACGTGCAGGAAAACAAGGTCAGTTCTTGAATTGGATTGGTGTATTACCTCAAAATCAATTGAAAGAAATTGATAATCTTTTTGATATGGCTGAAAAAGCAAAGGCAGGTAAATATACTGATTTAGCAGTTCTTGGTATCGGCGGTTCAAGACATACTACTGAATCTTTAATCAGAATGATTGGAAAAGAGGCAAACATTCATTTCTATTCTTCTGTTGATTCCGAAAGTTTTAGAAGATTTATTAATTCACTTGATTTATCAAAAACGCAATTCTTAGTTGTTTCTAAATCCGGCGGTACTATTGAAACTACCGTTGCGTATGAAAATGCGAAAAAAGTTATGCAGGAATTTTTGGAAAAAGATGATGTTTCTGAAAGATTCATCGCTATGACTGATGTTTCCGCAGAAAAAAGCAATTTGAGAAAAATGGTTAATTCCGGTGAATTTAAACTTTCAGGAGCTGTTCATGATGATGTTGGCGGCAGATTCTCTATTTTTGATGATGCTACTATATTTACTCTTGCTTTTGCAGGTGTTCAAAAAGAAGATGTTATTAAAATGTTGAATTCTTCTATTAACTCTCAAAAGGAATTTTTAAACTCTGACTTTTCTCAAAATATAGCCTTACAACAAGCTATTTTTAATGTTCAATCAAAATTAAACGGAAATCAAAAACATTTTGTTGAATATTTTGGTGATGCTTTCTATGGTACTACTTTATGGGAAAAACAACTTAAAAATGAATCTTTAAAAGCAAGAATTTCAACGGATACAAATGTAGGTCCCGGATATTTACATTATAACGCAGAAGCGGATTTAGACAGTAACAATAAAGATTCTTTCTTTACTTTTGTTTATGTAACACCTGAGGATAAAGTTACAAAAGCTGTTTTAACAGGTGTAATAAGCGCATATTCAAATATGCATCCGGTATCTGTTATTGAACTTAAAGATTTATCATTACAGACATTGGCTCAGTTTATTGAATTTAAACATTTTGAAACGCTTTATACCGGTAATATACTCCGCCAAATTGAAGGTGATTTTACTGAAAACTCTTCAGCACTTCCAGAAGTACTTCAACCTAATGTTGAAATATATAAAAAGGAAGTTAGAAAAGCTATGGCTCAATAATAAATCAAATAATAAAAAAAAGAGGAAACTTTTGTTTCCTCTTTTTTTTATTAAAACTAACTCTAGCTTACGCCGCTGTATTTTGGAGTTGCCCTGTCTATAGCTTGTCCTTCTGCTTGTTCTACAGCTTCTAATTGTTTTTCAAGTGCTGTAACCATTGTATCAAGTCTTTTTACTTCCATTTCTATTGCATTTTCTTTTGATGATACTTGGTAAATTTGTCTGTTTATATCATCTTCTTCTTGTTTAAATTCTTCTTCTTTTTGTTTTATTTCATCGTTAAGCGAATTTCTTGCTTGTTCTTCTGTTGTATCAGCGAGGTATCCGTATAATTCTGCAAGTTCTCCGGATTGAGCTGCGTTCAATGATGTTAACTGCTGTTGAAGATTTAGGGTCTGAGTAGCTAAAGCGTACTGCTCATTTGACCTTTGAGTCTGCTGCATTTGTGCATTATTTAATTGTCCATCTAAAAGTATTTTTCTTTGAGCAAATAAGGCGTAGCCCATCTCATTTTCCCTCGATTATTCCTCGTATATACATGAAAACTTTTTTTTTTCATTTCATGCCTTTTTAGGAAATTTTTGTTAATAATTTGTTACATTTATATTGAAAGTGAAAATAAGTAATTATTGTGTTTAATACATTGAGAACAATATGAAGTTTCCAAATAACTTTTTGTTGAAAAATCATTAAAATCAGAACCGCATTTTCCTCTATTATCCGTTGATAACAAGGGGCATGTAAAAATGCCGTTAATAGTCAGAGTTCTGCTGTTTGCACATTCAACATTAAGTTTATCATAATTAACATTATCAGGGATTTCCCAATTCCCTTCTTTTTTTAATAGAGGTACTATTTTAAAATTTATATCACCTGTTTCAAAATTAATAGTGTCGCATAATTCTTTAAACTTTAATTTCAGCTCCTTTTCATCAATGTTTTTATGATTAACTATTGCCAAAATCGGGTTAAATTCATATTTATTTAAACTTTGAATAGCGTGTATTGCTTTTCTGAAAGAACCTCTGCCTCTTAGTAAATCATTTTCCTTTTCTATGTAGTGGTCAATACTTATCATAAAAATAATTTCATTACCAAGCGAGTTTTCTTCTTCTACTTTTCTTAAGAATCTTGCTTTTTTATCATTAATATTATGGGCATTAGTATGTATTACAACTGAAGAATATTTAAGACAAAGTCTGAGAATATGATTAAAATCAGGATGAAGCATCGGTTCAGCTCCTGTTAAATGAATATATTGTATATTTTCATTTTTTAATAAAGATAAATTTTGTTTTACTTTGTCAATGGGAATAAAGTCCTTAACTTTTCTATCCGTAAAATTGATATAGCAGTGCGGGCATTTTAAGTTGCAATTTTGAGCTGTCATTTCTATAAATACGGATTCTATTTTAGAAAGATTTACGCATGGTGCTTTAATAATTGTGTTATTCATTTTATTTCCTCTTCTTTGCAATTATGAATATTTTTTAGCACCCATGTTTTTGCCGGTGAATTAGACAGTTGTTTATAATATGAAATTTCAGAAATAGACTGACAGGACTATATTATTAAAGTTTTAATTTTTTTTTCCGACCAATTGCTTAGGAGGTAATTATGGCTAAAATTATAGAAAATAATAAAGGCAGGAGATGTATTAGATTAAATACGGATGATATTATAAATATAGTTAGAGAATATCAAAATATCATTTCCGGTTCTTATTCATATAACATTATCAGAGGGAAACTTGATAAAGTTGAACTTTATCTTCCGGAAGATTTATTTTAAAATATACCTAAATAGATAATTTAGTTTATACTTAAATGGTGTAATGTTTTTCTAAAAGGAGAACACACCAATGAAAAACTTTCTTATTATATCGGCAATATTGATAATACCCGCACTTGTTTATATTCTTATGAACAAGGATTCAAATGATTTTAGCGCAATGGCAGATGAAAACGGAAAACCGTCTTTAATGACATTTACTTCTACAATGTGTATGGATTGCCAGAAAATGAAAGCCGTAATAAAAGAAGTTGAGCCTTCATATTCTGACAAAATAAACTTTGTGTCTGTAAACGCTACTGATAATAATAGAAAAATTAAAGAACTTGTTAAGAGATATAATGTAGTTCTTGTTCCTACTCTCATATATCTTAAAGATAACAAGGAGGTAAAAAGGGTTGAGGGCGCAGTTTCAAAAGAAGAATTAATTTCTGATATTGAGGAAGTTATAAATGGATAATATTCTCCAAACACTTTCCATTTATTCTCAAACAAACGGATTCTTTTTCCCGTTAATGCTCATTGCTTCTTTTTTTGCAGGGGTAATAGCTTCATTATCTCCTTGCAGTTTGGGAATATTACCCTTAATAATAGGCTATGTTGGCGGATATTCTAAAGAAGGAAATAAAAAATTATTTGTACAAATGATATCGTTTTCTTTTGGATTATCCTGTGTTCTCAGTATTATAGGTGTTTTATGTGCATTAACAGGCAGGGCATTTACTTCTGTTGCTTCTCCTGTAGTAATGATAGTTTTTGCTTCCATATTAATAATATTAGGTCTTAATTTAATCGGAATATTGGATATACATTTTCCTGCAATAATAAAGAAAATGCCGCAAAATAGAACAGGCGGACTTTTTATTTTTCCGTTTCTTGTTGGAGTATTTTTTGCGCTTGCCGCAAGTCCTTGTTCTTCACCTTTATTAGCAAGTATTATGGCTATTTCAACAGTCTCTAAAAATGTTATTTTCTCTGTCTTGCTATTATTTTCTTTTGCTTTGGGGCAGTGTGTAATAATAATAGCTGCTGCATTATTTACTTCGACGCTTAAGCGTCTAAGTTCTTTTGCTAAATATTCTTCCGTATTAATGAAGTTAAGCGGTATTATATTAATACTTGCGGGAATTTTAATAGATTATTTAATTTTTAAACATTAATATAAAGGTTGTGGGCTAAAAGATTCTTTGTACCTTTTTTCCCTTTTAAAGCAAAATGATTTTTCCCCAATTCATCTTTTGTTCTTACAGCAAATATTTTATCTGAAAGAAGTGAATGAATTTCGGTTTCTTTAATACCGTCTTTTATGGTAGCACCTTTAAATTTTGATTTTGTTTCTTTTGAATCTATTTTTAATAAGGATGCAAGAATATCAGCTTTTGCGGTTTGAGGTGAAACAATATCTTGTTTTTCTGTTTTTACAATGGGAGAACTTATTAAGTTACGGTTATAATTTCCGTCCGAATTGACTTTGTGAATGATGCAGGTATAATTTTTACCGCGAAGCGGTCTTTTGCCTTTTATTTTATCCTGAAATAAAAAGCCTACAGCAGAAACCTTCATAACACCTCGCTTTCCATATTTTTTATTTTACATCATTTTTATGTTTTTGTCTATAAAAAATTTGAAAAATTTTAAAAAACGATAGTAAATTTTTCAAAAATTAAAAATTTTAATTGTTGTTTTCTTAAAAAACCAATACAAAATTTGCAATTCTGTTAAAAACATGGTCATTTTTTTAAATTTTGTTGATTTTTTATCAAAATCTACTCCAAAAAATTAAAATATTCATATTTTTTTATGCAATTTTATTTTCAGGTTATAATAAAATCGGTTTGGAGCATTAATTTGAAAAAGATTTTATTATTATTAATGATATTAGCAGTATTTGTACCTTTTTCTCAAGCAACAGAGAATGCAGAAAAGGTTTCAATGTCAGAAGCTGTTAAAATAGCAGAAGAAAACAATCTTGATATAAAATCCTCCCGTTTAGGTTCTGATATTGAGTTAAATAAAATAAAGGCGGCAAACAGACTACAAAATCCTTCTTTTGGAACTTTTTATAACATAGGAAATGCGGGAAAAGGGAATCCTCAGCAGCTCGGTATTTCTCAGACATTAGAAATTGCAAAAAGAGGGCTAAGAAAAAATCTTCAGGAAGCCAATTATGAATTAATGAACAGAAATATTGAATATTTAGAAGCCGATTTAAAAATGGATGTAAGGGAGGCTTATACAAATTTGCTGGCTACAAAGTCTATTTTAACTACTATGCAAAAACAAGAAGAGCTTCTTAAAAATATGCTTGAAACTGCAAAATCTAAATATAAAACAAAAGAGGTTTCTGAGATTGATGTACTTCAGGCACAACTTTTATTAAATCAGATTATAACAGAAGTTACATCCGCAAAATATAATGTAAAAACTTCATTGTATCAATTTAACAAGGTAATAAATTCACCTGAAGGATTTTATGATACAAAAGAGGACAGTTTTACAAAAGATTATAATCCTTTGTTTATTCCGAACCCTGCTGCAAAAATGCCCGATTTTGACAGAATATCAAAACAGGCAATGAATAACAGAACCGATATAAAAATTGCGCTTCAAGGTATTGAGGTTGCTAAAAAAAATCTTTCATACGTATTAAGGCAGAAAGTACCTGATTTAGAAATCACTGGAGGCTACAGTTATCAGAATCCCGGACAGTCGGGTGACGGCGAGTTTAAAAACGGTGCATTTGTTGCAGCTAATATTGTAAATATTCCGATTCTATATAATTATTCACCTGAAATAAAAAATGCAAAATTAGAGCTTGAGCAGGCGCAATTAAACTACAAATCTACTGAAAATAAAGCTTTAAATGACGTCAAAAAAGCTTATGAAAAATTTTTAACGGCACAACTAAATTTAAAAAACTACAATGAACAGCTTCTTTCAAGCTCGGAAGAATTAATAAAAGCTTCAAGAAAAAGCTACAAAGAAGGTAAAATTGACCTTACTACATTAATAACGATGGAAGAATCTTATCGTATGATTTCCGTTGCATACACTTATGCACTGGCTGACTATTATAATGCTTGGAACTCTTTTATCAGAGAAGTTAATGATGATGATTTCAGAATAGATGAAGATGTTTAGCGGGTATATACTCTTGATAATCTTACCTTTAGACGGCAGATAAGTTCATAATTTATCGTTCCCAATATATCAGCCCATTCGTTGATTGATATGTTTTCGTTACCGTCTGAACCGATAAGGGTAATAATATCGCCTTCTTTGGCTTCTATGCCCGTTATATCAAACATCATTTGATCCATTGTGATATTGCCGATTTGTTTTATTTTCTTCCCGTTTAAAATACCGTAGATTTTGTTGGAAAGTCTTCTGTCGACTCCGTCTGCGTATCCTATGGGAATTGTTGCAATGGTTGTATTTTTATTTGTTATATATGTGTGAGAGTAACTTACTCCGGAATTTTCAGGCGCTTTATGTATATTTATGATTCTGCCTTTTAAACTCATTGCGGGCGTAAGAACGGGTACTTTATGACAAAATTCGGGCAAATCCGGAATTAATCCGTATATACTCAGTCCCAGTCTTACCATATTGTATTTATCTTCTTTATATCCTGATATAGTAGCTGCCGTATTAAAACAGTGAAGTATTAAACCTTTTGTATCTACTTGCGAGAGAACATTGTCCCATATTTTTAATTGTTCTTTTGTCTTTTCTTCGGATTCAGCGCAGGCAAAATGTGTAAATATACCTTGCAGTTCAATTTCAGGAGTATTTTGTACTTTTTTTATAAATTCAACGGCATTTTCCTGTCTTACTCCGATTCTGTTCATGCCTGTATCAAGTTTAATATGAGCCTTTGTTTTAAGTCCTGTTTTTTGATAAGTTAATTTAGCTGCATCAATATGGTTATCAAGAAACATTGAAATTGATATGTTATTTTGAGCAGCATAATCAAAAGCCCAAACTGGAGAAGCACCTAAAACCAATATCGGACACATAAATTTATTATTTCTTAATTCCGTACCTTCATCTATTGAAGCTACACCGAGATAATCAACTCCCGAAGCCAAAAGTGTAGGTGTTATCATTGAGCTTCCGTGTCCGTATGCGTCCGCTTTAACAACTGCAAGTATTTTAGAACCCTTTTTTACAAGCGTTTTTAATTCCAAAATATTTCTCTCGATTGCATCAAGATTTATTTCTACCCATGCATCTCGTTTTGTATTTATATTTGATAATCTTTGAAACTTCATATTTATATATTATCCCAAAATCACGTATTTGTTATAATCAAATTATGAAAAAAAATAAAATATTCATAATTACATTTCTTATTATAATATATTTACTATTAATGTTTGAAGCATTTTACGGTAAGTTGTCAATGTTTTTTGTTGACACTTCAAGAGAAGTATACATTCCGATGGCAATGAATAAAGGAGCTTTATTATATAAAGATATTTTTAACGTTTATGCACCTTTGGGATATCAAATTAATGCTCTTTTAACAAAAATTTTTGGTGAAAACCTCAATGTGTATTATTGGATAGGGTTTATAAATTCTTTAATCATTTTAACTGCACTGTATTTTATAATGAATTTGTTTATTAAAAAACAATATTACATTTATTCTGCACTGTTTATTATAATAACTTCCTGTATATTTGCTGTTTCTTTGGATAATTATATATTCCCTTATTCATATTCAATGGTTTATGCTTTAAATGCCTTTTTATGGTCATTATATTTTCTGCTTCTGTATCATAAAAAAGATAAAGATAAGTATCTTATATTATCCTGCTTTTTTATCGGACTAAGTTTAACTTTTAAGTACGAATTTATAATGTTTTTACTTGTTGTAATTTGTGAGATGAGAATAAAAAAATGTTCTCTAAAGTGTATATTATATTCAATTTTAGCGTTTATTTCGGTTGGTCTCATTTCGTTAAGCACTCTTCTTTTTCAGGGAGTGTCATTTAATGATTTATATCAGGCATTTATATATATGATAAAACTTTCAAAATCTCAAAGTGTTCATTATCTGTACAGCTATTTAGGATTCATACCTGATATTTCATCAATAAAAAGGCTTTCAAAAAATCTATCCTGTTTTTGCTTATTTACCATAATTTTGTTTTACCTGATTAAATATTCTCTGAAAAAACTTATACTGCTTTGTTCATTTTTATTTATTATTCTCTCTTATACTTATATATACCCTTGTATGGTAGAAAGTAATGCTTATATATTTAATTCAATAGGGATATTCACTGTTATTTTACTAATTGCATATATAATATTTTTAAGAAAGAAACAAAATAAAACGTCAAAAGACAAATTAATGCTGCTGTTATTCATTTGTGCAATTTTAGCAAGTTTTAAATGTATTTTTTCCATAAGCTTTAATTCATACGGTACATATTATTTTCCGCTTCTTTTTTCAACGTTGTTTATATTTTTCATTAATTATTTCCCTAGATTTATTAAACAAATGAGTAAAAAAGAATTAAAATTATACAGAAATCTGATTATGTTATTTGTTACGATTGCAGCACTCCTTTATAGCTTATCAAATATAACAAGAGCAGGTATATCCCACCCTTCTTTATTTCAAACAAACAAGGGAATAATTTATACCGAAAAAGTGTTTGAAAAATCAATAACCGAAGCTTTAATTTATATAAATGAGAATACAAACAAAAACGATACAATTCTTGTTCTGCCCGAAGGTGCCATGATAAACTTTTTGACGGACAGAAAATCCGATAATAAATATTATTATTTAATACCTTCTAATATAGAAATTTTCACGGAAGAAAAAATATATGACGATTTAAAAAATAATCTGCCTGATTATATTATTCTTCAACCAATGTCATATAATAATTTCGGACAAACTTATTTTTGCGAAAGTTTTGGGATAAAAATATGTTCTCTGTTAGGAGAATACTATAATATACCTAAAGTTTTCGGAAATGATTTTTGGCTCGCCGTTTACAAAAAGAAAGATTGAAATATGGAAAAAAAAGATTTTATATTTTTATCGGTATTATTTATCCTTTTTCTTTTAATGTATTGTTTTTCTCAAGGCAGTACATACGGTATAAATTCCGATATTGGACGTGAATTATATATACCGTGGCAGATGAATCAGGGTGAGATATTATATAAAGATATTTTTAATGTCTATCCGCCTTTAGGGTATATTGTTAATGCTTTTTTTCTAAAGTTATTTAATAATTTAAATATTATTGGATTTATTGCTTCATACATTATTCTTATTGCAATTTATGTAATTACAAAAATATATACGGAGAGAATTTGCGCCCTTATATTATGTACACTTATAATATTTGGTTGTATATTTTATCCCGGTATATCTAATTATATAACTCCTTATTCATATTCTCTTTTATATGCAATGAGTGCATTTTTATGGGCATTTCTTATGCTGGTTTTATATTTAAAAAATGAAAAAATCAGATATTATTTTTTATCCTGTTTTTTATTTTCACTGAGTATTTCTTTTAAATACGAATATATTCTATTTCTGTTTGTACTTATTTTTATTGCCCTGTATAAAAAAATAGGAGTTAAAAATTTTGTATATTCAATAATATCAATAATTTCATTGCCGTTATTATCATTATTTATATTATTAATTCAGGGTTTAGGCTTAAATGATTTAAATCAATCGGTAAAATATATATTAAATCTTTCACATAGCGAAAGTGTAAAATATTTTTATACATACGCGGGATTTATTCCTTCCGTTGGTTCCGTTAAGAACTCTTTATTGAGTATTATAAATATATTTAACTCACCTTCTTCAATAAAATTTCTGTTTACGGGATATTTATCCGTTATATTACTTTTTATAATAAGAAAAAGAGAAATTACCGTTATAATTTTAAGCATTACAACTGTATTATGTTCATTAAAATGTATAGGGGCAATATCTCTAGAATTGTACGGAACATTCTTTCTTCCTCTTATTTTAATAAATTTTTGCGCTCTTTTTTATCCGTTTAAAAAATTGTATATCATATTATTATGTTTTCTTTGTCTATTTACGGGTTTTTATTTTAATAATGATATAAATAAAATTAAATCAATCAGGCAAAATGTAATAAATACAAATTCAAATGAAAAAATATATACTGATAATGAGTATTTTGCAAAAAGATATAATTATTTAATTGACTATATAATAAATAATACGGATAAGAATGATACTGTTTTGGTTCTTCCTGAAGGAGTAATGCTGAATTACCTGACTAAAAGGAAATCGGATAATATGCTATACTACTTGATTCCTCCCAATACCGAAATATTTGGAAATGAAAAAATAATAAACAGAATAAAAAACAATGCACCCGAAATAATTATAATATTTAATAATAAATACCCATGGTATAATACAACATCATTTTCAAACGGCTGGGGAAGTGAAATATTTAATTTTATAAATAAATATTATAAAATTGAAGAAGAAGTATCATCGGATTATGATAGGGTATATAGAAAAAACGGGAATATATGAATAAAGAAGAACAATTAAAAATAATAGAAGAAATGCAGCAGGTAGTTGAGCAAATGAGATTGGATGATATAGAAGAAGATCCATCATTAGCGGATGAAACATTTGAGTGCTCTTGCTGCGGGAAAACTAAACCTCTTGCAGGTTCTATTCAATACGGCAAATATAGACTTTGTAATGATTGTGTATTACTTGCGGAAACAGGTTTTGCATTAGGAAAATTTAAAAATGCAGATGAACTTATCAAGGCAATGGAAGACACAAGACTTGAAGAAATGTGTGAATTTATTAAGCGAGAAGAAAAAAGAGTAAACAACTAAATGCACAGATTAACATATTTACAGCAGCATTTAAAAAACGGGCGATTAATAAGATGGCCCGAACAGTTTATACCGATTAATGTATTTATAGCTCCTTGCAGTTTCTATTCAATGAATGATACTGATAAATACTATTATGCCCGTATGGTAATGGATGCATTAAATGAATGGGAAAAGGCGGGAGGCGGTAAATTCTCATTTAATGTTACAAATAATCTTTATGACTCAAATATGAATGTTGAGTGGAGAAGAGTAGATCGTAAATCATTAGGGAATTGTTCTTTTAACTATGATGAACAGTCAAGATTATATTCCGCCGAAGTGTCAATAGGAATATCTGATGGGATTATTCACAGAAAATATATGGATGAAAATGAAGTATATCATACAATACTGCATGAAATCGGGCATGCTTTGGGATTAGGGCATTCTACAAATACAAATGATATTATGTATACTCCTCACCAATACGGACAGGTAAAATTATCCGACCGAGATAAAATGTCTGTAGAATGGTTATATTCACTGCCGTACGGCACATCGGTAAACAGCTTAAATGAGTTATATTCACTGAATTTGAATAATATTGATGATATTATAATGGAAATAGTAACAGGAAAACCGGAGTCGCAATTTGAAAAAACGCTTAAACAAATAAAACGTCCACAGCGTAATCTTGAAGACGAACAAGCCAAACTGGCGGAAATGAAGAAGTTTCAGATGTCACTTCAAAATATAAAGCTTCCTAAAGAAATAACTGATAAATTTAAAGAAATGTAATTTTATGTAATAATAAAAAAAGAGAGCAGACGAACAATCGCGTTTAAGAAAACTTAAATGAGGAAAGTCCGGACACCCAAGGGCAGAACGACGGATAACATCCGCCGAAGGTGACTTTAGGACCAGTGCCACAGAAAAGTAAACAACCTTATAATATAAGGTTCAGGTGCAACGGTAGTGTAAAAGACTACAGGGGGTATTGAGAAATATCCGCCGGGTAAACTCCGTTCGGGTGCAAGATAAAAAAGGTTAAGGTGACCCGCCGTCTTTTGAAAATCGCTGGAGGTGCAGGGTAACCTGCATCCAAGACAGATGATTGTTTAGAAACAGAATCCGGCTTATGACCTGCTCTCTTTTAATTTATTATTAATCCGTGATACTCCATATATTTATGAAGTTTTTCGTTTGTATCTTTATTCTCACGATAATTAGGATACATTTTCATTGCAAGTTCGCATATATCAATGTTATCATCATTGTTATTATTCTTCATAGAAGAAAGGATTTTACGTTGTTGAGCAACACTGGTGGTTAAGTCAAATGTTCTTTTTGCATCTAATCTTGTTTGAACTTTAGGGTAATTGGAAGCATAAATTTGACTGGCAGTAGCTGGGTCAGAAAGGGCGATATAGGCAGATTCAAGCAGATATCTTTTAACAGCTTCTTCAACATCAGCTATAGCTTCGTGCGCTTTTTCAGTTAATGTTTCTTCACCGAAATCAACATTATCACCACGACCAATAACTTCCATAATCTGATTTTTCTTTTCTATAAGCTTTTTGTGAAGTTCATAGCCAGCTTTTACTGTATATGCAAGAGAAGGATTTAAA
>CANQCO010000018.1 GCA_947589705.1 Candidatus Gastranaerophilales bacterium | reverse complement strand
GAAGAATTTTATCACCGCCTACTTCATCAGTATCATAATTAACTCCGGTATCTGTGTAAAATTCTTCCCACTCTGCGTGCATACCGCCTTGAATGGTTATTTTATCATCAGCATTGGAGATAGCCATTTGAACCTTTTCCCAATTACGAGGATTAGCAATAGCTCTTTTATCCATTCCTGTTGCAATAGAGAGAATATCCAAAGTGGCATTTTTATATCTTTTCTTCATTTCCTTAACTTCTTTAGGAACTCTCCTAACGGAAGTTTCTGCCATATCAAGATATTCTTGAACTTTTCTTTTTTTGTCTGATTTTCTGTTATTTATTGCAATGTTATCTTTCCAAATCTCATCAAGCTCTTTCATTTCCTGTTCTTGACGGGATTTAATTTCTTTAATTTTATTGTTAATATCATCACATCTGTCAAATACGGTTTTTTTAATTCTTTCGTTTTCAGTTGTTAATAATCTTTCAAAAAGATTTTCAAGATTTTTAACATCATCTTCCGTAAATGAATATTGTTCTCCGCCTTCTGTATATACAAGCTGTCTGATACTGTCATAAATTTGAATAAGAGCATTTTTAAAATCTTCAAATATTCTTTTTAATCTGTTGCTTCTTGCAGAACCATTTCTGATGTATGCTTCAAAACCGACCGCAAATTTTTCGTGTTGTTCACGAGTAAATTTTTCACCGTTATTTTTAACAAACTTTCTGACTTCTTCAAGATCGAGCGCAAGCTCATCATTATTTGCTGCATATTTTTCTAAACGAGATAACCACCAGTGAGCAAATTCATGGATGATAGTGCTTTCATCAGCATTTTTAAATAACTCAATTAAATTTTCAGCCGGAACAAACGCACCTTTAATATTCATATTACGCAATTTGAGAGGAGTGATATTATCAAAAAATAAATTTGCCTGTGCTGCATCATCACTTTGATTATACTTTATAGAATCTAATTTTTTGTAATCATTATTATATTTTTCAACAAGTTTAGACTTGAAAATGTCTTTAATATTTGCTATACTGTAGATATCCTCACGTGGTGCCGATGAGTTTTTCTCAGAAGCGTAAACAGTTGCGATTTTATCGTAGCCAGGACGTGAGGATTTTTTAATAAGTTTAGACTTGAAAATGTCTTTAATATTTGTTATACTACTAATAGCGGTATCGTGTTGCATAGAGTTTTTGCTCGAAGCGTTTTCTCGATACTGCTTTTTATTATTTATAATATCTACTGAATATAACTTTACTTCGCCATTATCTTTTAAAACAAATTCTAGTAAGTAATCATTCTCATTTATTTTTGCTATGTTTGCATATCGATTAATATTTATATCAGAATCGGTTTTTGTATCTCTATGATTCAATATTTTCTGCGAAGTCTTAAAAAGGGTTTCTACATTTAAAACAATATTGCAAAAATCGTTATAATATGCACTTTTTACACTTATATTTGATAATGATTTTTCTATTGTCTTATTATTTATCTTTGCCGTTTCACCAGTATTGTTATTGACTGCATTTATAAATTTGCCGTTGCTAAGACCAAGACTTTTAATTAAACTTTTCTTATTATCAGAAGGTTTTTGAGAAATTACAAACGGCAATTCAGAAGATATTTTTTGTGGTTCGATTTTATCGACCTTAATATCCTCATTCATTTCAATGTTGATTTTTTCGCCCGTTACTTGATTGTGTATATAACTATAATTGCTTGCCAAACTTTTGTATGGGGATTGAAAGAACTTGACATCATTTTTTTGTTGATATATATTTTCAATAAGGCTTGCTACCCCGCCGGAAATTATATCCGGTTGAATTTTAGGTGTTAGCAAGTCTTTTATTTTATCTCTGTCTATTTTTATAAGTCTATTTTCGTTAAACGCTTTATCTATAAGCGGAGTATAATCTTTTCTTGAATGTATACTTCTAATGTCGTTTAATAGGATGTTTCCATCTTTTTTATTAATCTCAAATGCAACAAGAACATATTTTTCGGCATCATCTTTTAAATCAACCACTACACTATAACGATTATTAAGAGTTTTTTCATTTTTATTTTGTTCAGCCTTTATAACAGCAATAGGATTATCTAATGCTTGATATACTTCTCTTATAGTTTCTTTGCTTAAATTGTGGTCAGGATTTCTATTATCTTGAGTTTTTTCAATTATCTTGTAACCGATACTTATGTTATTGTCAGGAAAACCGGCTTGAATAAGTTTATCTGGAGTTTTTCCAATTTGAAAAGGTTTGCTTTTTTCTTGTTTAGACAGTTTATTATCAAAAACTTTATTAACAAATTGCTTATAATTAAGATTAGCTTTTATATTTTCAAATTGTTCTTGATAATTTGTTGCAGCATTTTGATAATAAATATTCGGATTTTCTTCATGATTATTAACATTAGGGTTGAAATCACCTTGAAAATTTGTTATACTACTACTGCGAGCAAGATTTTCTTGTGGTCGCACGCTGGACAAGTCATATATGACTTGTCCTTCTAATATTTTTCTTAATTGTGAATTTTTATAATCATTATTATATTTTTCAACAAGTTTAGACTTGAAAATATCTTTAATATTTGCTATACTATAATTAGCAGTTTCAAGTGCTGAACCCATTTTGGGATAAGTGTTTTTTGAAACTGCTTCATTATTTATAATATTGACACCATATAATTCTATCTCACCATTATCTTTTAAGGTAAACTCCAGCAAGTAATCCGCTTTATTGCCTTTTGCAATATTGGCATATCTTTTAATGATTGTATCAGTATTTTGCTTTGCGTCTTTGTAGCTTAATATTTTTTGCGAAGTCTTAAAAAGGTTTTCTATATCGTAAATTATTTCTATAAAATCTTTATAATCAAAATTTTTGTTTATATTAGATATTGATTTTTTAATCGTATCTCTGCTGATATATGCTTTTTCATTAGTATTATTATTGGCTACATATATCTTATGTCCTTTTATAAGTCCTAGATTATTTATAATCTGACGTCTGTTTTCTCCTGTTTTTTGAGAAACTTTAAACGGCAATTCAGAAGATATTTTTTGCGGTTCGATTTTATCGACCTTGATGTCCTCATTCATTTCAATTTTGATTTTTGCGCCTGTTATCTGATTTGTAATGTAGTCATAATCTAGCGCAGAGTTTTTGTTTTTACTTTGATAATAAACATTCGGACTTTCTTCATGATTATTAACATTAGGGTTTAAATTCCTTGCGTCATCTGTTATAATATTATTAAGTTCGGCTCCCAAATCTTGACGACTAAACGTAGGCTTGATTTGTGTAGTGACAGATTGAGTACTAACCTCGCTGTTTACATCTGAACTTTTTTCTTTTGGTTTTGTAACATCCCAACCTGACAATAACCAAGTTTTTTTATTCCCGTTTTCATCTAAAGATAATACTGCTTCATAATTATCTTTACCAATAATTACAGTTTTTTTCTTATCGGAATATCGTATAACATTACCGTCAATTACAGTATCAAAGACTTTTAGTAGTGTTTTTGCCCCGTGTTTTTGTGCAATGTGCTGAATTCCTTTTTTGTTATTACCGAATATAAAAGTTACATCATTTGTACCGCCATATTGTTCTAAGTCGTTTCTTAAATCTTTTACAGTTTCTTCTTCTGAACCGTTTGCTATTTTTTGTAAGGCATTTAAAACTTCTCTGGCTTTTTGTGAAGTTTTCTTTGATATGGCGCTTTGATAATAAATATTCGGATTTTCTTCATGATTATCAACATTAGGGTTGAAATTATTAGCAAAATTTGTTATAGTTGTATTAGAGTTATTCATCGTTACTGCCTTAGATGCTGATAATGTCTTGAGTAACTCTTTCTTTTTGTCATAAAGAACTCTGCCAGCTTTTTTTTCTTCGCTTATGTTTATTTCTTCATAATATCCGGAAACAATTGCAACACTATTGTTAGGGTTTAAAAAAATTGATAATCTTTGAGCAGGTATATTGTTTTTAGATGATGTAACAACAACAAATCGATGTTCATTTCCTTCTGAAGTAGATTTTAAAATATACAAGGGGTCTGCAATTAATTGAGGCAATTTAATTGCTCTTTTTCTGTCAACATAATGATTTTTTTTAAATCTATTCGGTAAATCAATTATTTTTTTATAAACATCTTGAGTAATAACAACCTTTTTACCCTTTAATGAAGGTATATTGTTATAAGCTGACGTAAGTTTTTCTAACACTCTAATTTGAGTAAGTGGCGACAATTCCCCTTTAATTAACTTATTTACATATGTTTCAAAGTTTTCTTTATCTTTTTCAAGTTGCTCTACTTCATTATCAGTTAAGTATTTTGTTTTATCAGTTCTCTGATTAATATCGTTTTTTTGCGCATTAAACTGGCTCAACGAAAACTCATCGTTTCCGTTTCCGCCCTCTGCTGCGGCACGCTGAAAATATTGTCCGATTTGATTATAGCTTAATTCTTTTAATTCATTAGCCAATTCCGTATATTCAGCTTTATCAAGATTTTCAATAAGTATTTTTGCTTTTTCAAAATCTTCTTCTGTTAATGCACCATCTCTGATTTTAGATAGAATATCAACCTCATCCGTTAATTGAGTGAGATATTGTTCATCGTTAAAATCATCCGGCAAGCTGTTGAGTTTTTTAAATATTTCTTCAATTCTGCCATCCGTATGAATATATCTTCCGTTTTCTTTTGCAGCTTCTTGCGCTTCTCTTTGGATTGTCGGCATTTCTGTTTCTATAGTTTCTTCAAGTGAAAGCCCTATTACTTTACTTAATTTTTGAAGCGGAGCAGAAAAAAGAGCAGCAACGGTTTTTGCTTTTTTTTCATCTGAAAACGTTTTATTCTCAATAAATTTTTTAGTTAAATCTTTTTCAATTCTTTTCGCTGCAACTTCCGGAGTTTCATCTTGCAGATTTTCCTCAATATTCTTTTTTAATTCTGCTCTGATTTCTGTTTCAGACATATTTTTCAAAACATCATCTTGAACACTTTGTTCAATATTTTGCGAAGTCCATATATCTCTCAATTTCTGTTCTGCAAGTGATTGAGAACCTTTTATTTTAATCAATCCCTGATCAAGATAAAATTGTTCCGGAGATTGAATATATTTGTTTGCTCTATCAGTTAATAATTTGATATTTTTTTCAGTTTTTCTCTTATTCCATTTATCGGAAACTGTTGAACCTGCACCAACAGCCCCATGAGCTAACATAGATGTTGCACCAAACGACAATGCTTCAACACCCCATTGAGAAAGGTCATTCGCATAGAATACGTTGTTCATAAAACCGTCAAAATCATATTCATCAAGACCGTTTAAACCGAATGTCTGACACAAAAAACGATTTAAAAGTTCTTCTCCCATTTCCTCAATAACACCATCATAACCATATTTTCTTAAAACTTTAGCAGCCGGCATACCGTAACGGCTTGACACAAGTTTTTCAAATCCCGTAAAGAATTTTTTAGGCATAATTTTTTGAATAGGTTTAGCAAAATAATTTGCGACAGGAGAAAAACTCCATCCTACTGTTTCCGTTAAAACATCGAACGTTGAATTGCCGAAAGCTTTCATAATTGATAGTGCTAGGTTTTCACTATCTGTTAATACTGCATCGCCATAATCTGTAATATAAATACCTGTTGCAATTTGATTACTTGCTACATCATTTATCTCATGGGGCAGCATAGCAGTAGTTCCAAAAACAGCAGAAGTCGCAACGGCTTTTGGTAGTGCTTTTGCAGTTTCTTTAACCGCTTCTTTTGCTGTTACATTGGCAAGAGCTTTTGCACCTGTTGTTTTTGCAAGAGTATCTTCATAAATCTTTTTTGCAGCTGAATGAGAAACGGTTTTTTTAGTGGTAGCCGGAGCTGCTGATTTTATGGCAGCTTCTTTTAAAGCTGCTTTAACCGCTTTTCTTGCGGCTCTTTTTGCTCCGATGTCTGCCAATGTTTTTGCAACTGCCGTAAAACCAATACCACCGCTTGAACCTGCTGCCATAAGACCAAGTCCGAACTCTACTGTATAACCAAAACCTGTTCTTAATCCATCTAAAGCTCTGCCACCATAACTAATTCCTCTTACTTCTTTTTCTTTTTCTTCCCTTAAAAAATCATACAATAATTCTTTATCGACTTCGGATACTTCTTCACCGTTTTTCAATCGTCTTAAAGTATTTGCATTCCTAACAATCAAGGTAGTTTCAGAAGATGTGCCTAAATATGGAGCTGCGAAATACCATTTTTTCCAATCTTTAGCAACCCTACCAATACCAATAGGACCTTGTTTTTCCCATTCTTCGATATCATCTTGCGTTGCAACATTTGCTTCCAATTCTTTCTGCCATTGAGGTTTTTCATAAACATAATCATATTCTTCTTTTAAAAAGTCCGGCATATCTGATATATTATTTAAAGCATCAGCATTAATATTTTTATTTACAATTTCTGCTTTTACTTTTTTCTTTTGTTCTTCAATATAAATATCATTATCAGCTTTAATAAATTCATCCATATTTTCGTTGAAATCACCGGGGATAACATTATAATTGCTGAAAATAGGATTATTATTATTTTGTGGTACTGTATTAAACATATAAGTTTCTTTCTTTAATTAAACTCCTTGTAAGTCACCGCCGTATCTCGTATCAAAAGATATATCAATATGGTTAACATGGTTCATAGTTGTATTGGGATGAGATTTTTTATAATTTGCGTCATATTCTCTCAAATCTCTAATCTTAGGATTTTTAGGATTGTTATATCTTTTTAGAAGAAGCGGATCTGATGTTCCGATTGAAGCAACACCGGGTTCAGACAACATTCTTTCAAAAACAATTTGTCTTTGAGCATTATTCAATGCAGCCATACCAACATCACATTTACGACCTTTACCGTGATTGCCTTTATCACCTTGCCTGTACCTTGATGTTACTTTCATGGGTATACCAAGTTCTCTTGAAATTTGCGGTATACGAATATCGGCATAATATGTAAGGACTTTTGTTTCACCTTTTTTTGGAGTTGTAGAAGAAATATTTTTATAAAGACCTTGAGCATTATTAAGTTTACCCATATCTCTTTCTCTCCAATTATTCTCAATCGTGTTGTATGACCTTTTAGCCATTTCATAGATTTCAGCAGGAGATGGTTCTCTTTTGTTTTCACCTTTAAACATCATATATTCCCTAGCCATCAAATCATAAACTTCACCATGTTTTTTTGCTCGAGCAAAAAGTTCTTTAGTTTCATCTATGTTTTTCTCAACGGCATTTGGATCTTTATAATCAAAACCTTTCATTATTGCTTGAAGCTGCTCAGTATTTTTAAAATCAAAAGCTGCTCCTTGCATTCTTTCCACCTTGGATAAAAATCTCACAACTTCATCTTGATATTCGTTTGAGTGTAAACCCTCTGGACCTTGAATATTAAATCTTGAATTATACATTCCTTTAATTGCTTTTTTCATCTCAATTTCGGGAGTGTATTCATTATTAGCAGCTTTTCTCTGCATTTCAGTAATTTTATTATATTGTTCTTTTGTTAAGTTATAATTGGCAGGATTAATATTTTTAAATTCTTCATTATTAAATGTAGCCATATCAAGAAGAATATTATAATCTGCCCAATTATTTCCAACCCCTTCAAGTTCCTGCATTGCTTTAAGATTTTTATAAATCTTTTCTTTTTGATCTAAAGACATATCAGAAATATTTACTTCTCTCATAATGCTTGATATGTCACCACCGGTATCATACGCATAATAAATTTTTTGCATTATTTCATTACTTATTTTTAAATCGTTTTGTTTTTGGATTGTATCTTTATGCCTTAATAAACGGTTATATTCATTTTCAACAGCATTTCTTAATTCAATATTTTCAATATTATCAATATATTTATAAGCTTCTTCCTGATTTTTTGGAATTAAAGTTTCGGCAGTTGCTCTTGCCGAGTAATTTATTTCTTCATCATGAATATATTTTAAATATGTATTTTGTTTTTCGGGCGAAATAAATTTTTTATTTTTTTCATAATATTGTTTAGCTCTTAATGAACCATCAGACAATAGAGAGGATAGAACATTTTCGTGGTATTTAGAAATAAAATCATTAATTTTAATTTGAGTAGTATCATCATCCCAATTTTGATTTTGTGCATGAAGTTCTATAGCAAGAATTCCCTGTCTAAGGTTTTGATTTAAGAGATTATCATCATTTCGGTCTAATATTGCTTTATTAAGGAGATTAGATTCTTTTTCAGAAAATACGGTATTTTGCCATTGAGTAGTCTGTTCTCTGTCGTGTCTGTTAACAATAGTATTTACATTATTACGTTCAGCATTAACGGCATTTTGAGCTTGTAAAAGATAATCAGAAGTAAGTCCGGAATTTTTCAATAAATTTTCGGCATAATTATCATATTCTTGCATGATAACGTCAGACTGCCCCATGGCATTCTTTCCTGTTTTATAGAAATATCCGTTATCTTTATCATATAGAGCCTGACCGATATAATTATCAAGCTCATTAGTCAATTCAACAATTTTAGTTTTAGAAATTTTATCATATTTTTGTTGAAGTTCATTTTTAATATTATTAGCCAAATCACGACCTGCCATAGCTGCTAAAGAGTAATTATTAACAAAAGCAGCAGGATTAACATAATCACTTTGATAAGATTTTGCTATATGCTTATCATTAACAGAAGGTAAGTTATTAATCGGAACATTTGCCATAAAAAAATCCTTTTAAATTTTAACCATTAGCATTTAAAGAGAATGAATCAGTTTTTAAACCGCCGGAAAATTTACCTTTGTAATTTTTCCATTTCGAAGATACTTTGCCTAAACTGCCGAGACCATCAGATAAATTATCATAATTAGAAGCCAAATCACCAAGACCTTGAGCTGCAGCATTCCATTTAGAAGCATTAGAAACATTCTGAGCAGCAATAATATCCATATTAGCCTTATTAGTAAAATTATTTGCTTGTTGTTCATAATTTTGTGCTGCTCTTTCAGAATTATACTGAGTCATCAAAGCATCCAGTTCACCCATTTGTCCTGTAGATTCAATAACATCGAGTGCAGTTCCTTGAGAAACATCAATATTATTAGCAGCAAATGCAGATTGCTGCTGACCAATACTTTGAAGAGTTTTAAGTCTTTGCAATCTTGCTTCTTCAAGTCCTGACTGTCTTTCACTTGCGGCATTTTGCTCGGCAATTTTAGCATTATTTTCACTAACTTTAGTTTGATAATTATTAACTGCTTTTTGAGTGTTATTTTGCTGAACATTTGAATAAATAGTAACAGCAGTAGAAGCCAAAGCGGTAAAAGCACTAATAACGGCAGTAACAATACCGGCAGTGCCAGAAACAGGTTCGCACATAAATTATTCTCCCAATCCTTTAATTTTTCTTTCACGATAAAATACTTCAAAATCTTGATTACAAGGCAATAGAAGAAAAGCCTTATCAAGAAGATTTTTATATTTTTTATTGGCAGGGAATATAAAACCTGCCCAATTCAGCCAATTTTTGGCGGATAAATTTTCTTTATATAAGAAATTATATAAAAGTGCAAATTTTTCATCATATTTTTCAAGTTCTTTTTTGAATTCTTTTAAAAAAGCAATTTGATGATTTTTAATTTCCGGAGTAGAAAGCATAAAAATACATGCAACAGAATTATTAATTTCAGATTCACACCAAGCACCCGCAACAAGAACAGGTATATCATCTTTTTTTGTTTTAGCAAGAATAAATGGTTGTTTAGAATTAATTAAACGATTAAAAGTAATATTTTTCCAATCCGGACCAAGTGTGTTAAAAGCCTCAATTTTATCTTCATTTCTAAGATTATCAAGAACAAAAAGAATATCATTACTATTAATATTATCAGCTATATACATATTAGTTTGTATCCTGAAGTTGAACTTCCGCAGAAACAGACAAGATAGTAAGCGGAAGAGGTAAGTCTTGTTTAATATGGATGGTTGTTTCTTCCTGATAAACAGAAAAAGGTGTATAGTCAATATCGGAAGAAATCAGTAAATCGGAATTATTAACCGAATCAATATGTCTTGGATTTCTCACGGCAGAACCATCAGGATTAATGAATAAGAAATCCTCTCTTGATTTATCTATTTTGACAGAGATTCTATTAATAATTTTAATAAGCCCGTGTGTTGTTTCACCTTCGATATTAAGAGTTTCCAATTCAAATTCATAAGGAAGTCCGACAGAGATAACCGAAGCATTATTATCAAGTTTAATTTTACCGTTTTTTACAAAGTGTTCTTCAAAACCGCCATCGGCATTAACATAAACTTTTTTTCCTTCAAGATGTTCAAGTCCTGATAATTCATCTACAGGAACGCCTATATATTTTAAAGAGCAGTCAAGGAAAACCGAATCTGAAGATTTATTAATAATTCTTGTAGACATTCTTTCTACAAATCTTTTAATTTGTCCGTTAATATTTCTTTGCACAATAAAATAGGCAATATCTTCATTATTTTCCCTAATACAAGCAACTGATTCAAATTTTCCGTCAGTAATATGTTGACTCCAAGCGACCATATCCTGTTTACGGTTATAAGTCAAAGCATTAACCGTTCCGTCAGACATAACACACCAAAGAATTCTGTACGGTTCTTTTGAATATGCCATATCAATAACTTGTTTATCCTGAAATAAATGATTAGCAAAAATAGTAAGTTCATCACCATCATAGCTGTCAGATACATAAGTATATCCAAGGTCTCTAATAACGGAACCGCCTGCTTGAACAAACAGAATCATATTACCCGAAACAACGGGAGCAACATGAGAAGAACCGTAATAGCTTTGAGGCAAAGCGATAAGAGAAGATGTAGCACTAAAAGAACCGTCCGAACCGTTAAGTTTCCATTCTCCACCTGAAGTTAAGAGAATTAAATCATTCATTGCAATAATATGTCTGATTTCATTAACCTCTCTTTCTGCAATAGTCAGAGAAATTGCATCAGAGGCAGAAAGTGGTCTTGATACATTAAAATTATCAGAAGCTGCGAGCTGAGAAGCAATAATTTGCTGCGGATTATTTTTCAAACAACCGTAAACTTTTCTCTGTTGGAAATAATTAACAACGGCAGGGAAGTTATTATCTTCAAAAGGATTTTTTTCTATCGGAGCAGTTGAAGTCAAATCAGGTTCAATTTTATCATCAACAAAAGAATTATCTGTTGCAGTGCCGATATAACCAAAGACACCGTTAACACTTCTATAGATGTTATATTCAACGGCATTTTCAACTTTATCCCAAGAAATAGTCATTCTTTCGTTAACAGTCCAATAACCTTCATATCTGCCGTCAACGGTAACAACTTCAGATTTATTAGATTCTTCATCTTTATCGGATACGGCAGTAACAACATAAGAATAAGTTCTTTTATTTTCACTGCTGCCGTCCCATGAAGCTTTAACATTAACAGGAGCTTGAATTTTCGGTTTAAAATCAATATTTTTAACATTCCAATCATAATGAGAATTTCTGGACAATTCAACAGGAGTATGATTATTATGGCAGATAGCAAGTACATCGGCATTTTGGGAATATTTTAAAAGCGGCAATTCGTCAGATGAAAAAGGAGAAGCAATTTCGACAATTTGACCTCTTTTATTTGTTTGAGAGTAGTTATCGGGATAAATGATATAACCGCCGTCTTTAATAAAACGAAAATATTTATTACCGGCTTCTATAACATAAGTTTGTTCCGTATTAAAAGAAAACGGAATGAGTCTTGTTTTTTCATTAGAATTTTTAACTTCACCGCACAATTGCGTACCGCTTCTGTTAGATACGGTACCTTCTTGATGAACAAAACCGTTTTTTAATTTTTTCAAACCTATCGGATATTTTTGAATATCATTTCTGCCATAGAGCATAGGAGAAATTTCTCCGCCGGCAAATGATTTTTGAGTAACTCTCATTTTTAGTTCCTATAATCAATATAAGTTCTATCATCCTGATCTTTAAAAGAAGATTCGTTTGCGTTAAGTTGTTTAGCTTTTAATAAAGCTAACTGATATGATTGAAAATTTAATTGTTTTTTATTACCTTGCCCCGTAATAGCTTCGGCACATAAATATGCCAAATAGAAAGATAAAGCAGAAACGAACTCGGAAGTGAAGTAAGTTTCCGGAATTCTGGGGGTTTGCAGTTTTCTTGTATATTCAATAAAAGCAGGATTAACATTGCATAAAATTATTTTATTACCGATAGAATCAGTAGCTACAGTGAATTTTTTATACTTAAGTGAATTATCATAAACATATCTGACACAAATACAATCATTCGGATAATCGTAAGCATAAGAATATTCCGGGAATAAAGATTTTTCGTTAATTAAAGTGAGTTCTTTAAACCCTTTTAAAAAATTCCAGTTATAATCTTTAATTACCTGTTCCAAGGCGATATCATAATTATTATTAAGAACAGTAATTCTTGGTGTAAGTTCTTTTGTGTTTTGGACAACAGCAGAAACACCCAGATTATTTAGAGTAATATTGAAAATTTGTTCTTTAGTAAAAGGAGTCATTTTAAATCAATACCTTTTTTCTTAAATTCATTTTCAAACAATTCCACTGCATCCTTAACGGATAAATTTTCAACAGGCAGCAGAATATTATTATCAACCCCGATATTTTTATATTGTTCAAGTTTTAATTGTAAATCACAATCATCAGAATTGTTATTAATTTTCAATTGTTCAGAATTTTTATTTTTATCATTATCAGATGAAGGATTTAAAACAGATTCAGTTTTATTTAAACATTCAATTGGTTTTGCCCAGGAAGGAATATTTTTTCCCTGATAATCAAGTACATCACCGATATTTTTATAAGCATTATTATAAAAAGCTTCTTTAATAACCTTTATTTTCATGATAATCTCCTTATTCAGAAAAAAGAGGAGAAGAAAAATTCTCCTCTTTTTTAATTAATTAATTATGAAATGACTGTTGCACACCATCAGTTAAGAAAGCTGAGATTTTACCGTTAGCTTCCGTAGGGTTATCGAGTGTATATTTCAGTTGAGCATAACCCTTATTACCCGAAGGGAAGAAAGCAAGAGGTATTTTTGTGCCTTGTTTTAAATCGGCAACAGCTACAGAGGATGAAGCCAACTCAACAGGAGAAGACATATCTTCTTTATCGCTGGTTAAGACAGAAACCTTTAATGAGTCAATACCCGATATAGTTTCAGCAACAGTAATATCTAAATAAACCGGATTACCAAAAGCTATTTCTCTATTTCCGAGATAAATAATATTATCAGAAGTTGAATCTGCTTTTATTTCCTGTTTATCAGAAAAAGTTAATAATTCATCAATCATATATAACCTCCTTTATTCTTCATCAGATAAAACTTTTTCTTCCGTATCCAAAATAACATCGGTACAGCGGATAGGAATATTTCTATAGCATAAGATGTCTTCACCATCAAAATTTTTGATAGTTAATTGAACATTAGCTTTATTAGAAGCTGCTGCATCGAGTTGTTCCAAGAAAGTAGAATTACAATAAATAAAAGTTTTTTGACCTGATTTTCTAATATATTTTTTAACTTTGTAATAAGCTTTTCTTAAAAGACCGATTGTATCAAGTTTACCATCCAGTAAATCTTTAACAGAGATATTGCAAATTCTTGCAGTAGACCTCCAATCTTTAACACCGATACCCAAATCCCATTTAAAATGGTCTTGGTAAACTTTTCTTTTAGCACCGGTATCATTAGTTTCTGTTTGTATTCCGTCATTTTTATGTTGAATACCGCCGGTAGAACCTTTCGGATAGAGCAGGAACGTATCATTATCAGACCATGTAACAATCCAAACGGAGGTATTTTCATTTGTTTCAGAACCGCCATCAACCATATTATTACCGATAGAATGAGGTTTTTTGGAAATAGTAGAATATCTGACGGACAGTCCGTCAAATTCTGCATTATTATCCTTTTTAGAACCATAGAAAACAGTTTGAACAGCTTTTTGTGTCATACCTTCAATAAATGACTTTGATTCACTCAATCTGAAAGCTGCAGGATTTTCCGATTTATCGACCAAATCGACATCAACAACAGAATAAGTTTCAAGCATACCTGTTGTATCAACAACCTGTTCGGTTTCTGATTTAGAAGAAGGGACAAAGCCGTATAATTTTCTAAATACAGCTTCAGGAAGCCCGGAGCGAATAACGGAAATATTATTAGTTCCGTCATTACACTGTTTAACATGAGCATCTTTAATGACGACATCATCTTCAGACATAATTTCAGCTATGTCGGTTTCAACTGAGTCTTTGACTGTTCTTTTTAGCAAGTCAACTAAAGTCAAATAATTTTTTCCAAGAATTGACATAATATAAATCTCCTTTCAATTAATTATTTTTTTTCATTTCGGGATACCAATCTTCAGCGGTTCTTTCTTTTTTATTTTCACCACCGAGAGTAACGGAATCATCTTTAATTTGTTTTCCTATATTCATGAAAATTTTAACGATAGCAGGGTGTTTATTAAGTCCTGAATCAGAAAGAAGTTTCATTGCTTCAGGAGAGACAAATTTTTCGTAAGCAACATTTGCATCAGCGAGAGACTGTTTTAATTTACTTCCGCCAATTTCAGGGTCAGTATTAAGCATAGTAGAATAAGTATCAATTTGTTGTTTTTGAGCTTCTTTAATAGCTGATTGAAAAGTATTTTGAATTTTCTGTGAAAGTTTAATCCCCATGGACATAAACTTATCAGCTTTAGCTTGAGAAAGATTCATTTCTTTAGCAGCTTTAGAAAATTCATCGGTAAGTTCAGCATCAAGTTGAATACCATCAGGCAGTTCAAGTGATTTAAAATCATATTGTTCAGGAGCAAAATCATCAGTAGTTTGAGTGTTTTTTTGGTCATTCAATTGTTCTGTGTCAACATTTTGTTCATCGTCAGATTTTGTTGCCCCTTCCTGCAGTGTAGTTTTTTCATCAATTGTTTGGTCATCTTTAGGCATAAATTAATCCTTTCCATTTATTTGTACAAATTTATCAAAATCATATTTTTTAATTAGTTCCAAAATAAAAGCACCAAAATCTTTTTTACCCTGTAAATAGTATTGTTTTAAAGCATTATCAAAATTAACGCTTCTGTCTGACACTCCGGATGCAGAGACAAGAAATTTTACAAATAAAAAACCGTCATTAGAATTTAAGACATTATGTACAATAAGTTTAAGTTTATCGTCATCCATTAAAGCCCGACTCTTTCAGCGAGATTAGCGCCGAAGGCATCAACACCGCCCATATTTTTAATCATTTCACTGCCCTGCTGCAGAGCTTGTAATTGTTCTTGTTGTGCTTGTTTTTTCAATTGTTGTTCTCTCATTTTTTCTACATATTCCGTAGGATTAAGCTGCGAGGGGTCAATATTAGCGAAATCAGCGTAATCATCAATAATTTTACTTGCATTAAGTTTATAACGAAGCATAGGGTCAACAGAATTAGCCATATTAATAGCAAAAGTAGAGAAACGTTCCATACCAGATATTTTTTGAACTTTTTGCGCTTGAGCAAGAGTTGAAACAAACTCAATTTCAATTTCACCGCCTTGAATTTGTTTTGGAGCTTCAGGAAGGATATCAGTTTGAATAAATTCATCAAAAATCCATTCAAAGACATTATTAAGTCCGGAATGAATTTGGAGAAGCAAAGGAGCCAAGAGAACCATTTTTTCTTCTTTAAGTTCGTTAACTTCAGTAGCAGTTCTGCCCCGTTCAGCAGTATTAAGAATCATAGCGAACAAATCATTATAGAAATGTTCTTTAATAGTATTTTTCATATTGGAAATATTATTTTCAAGCTGAAGAATTTGTGGGGGAATTTCATGAACAGGTCTGACACCGTTTCCCGATTCATCATCAGCGAGATAGATATCAGGACTTGAAGAAATTTTTTTGTCTTTATAAATTGCAGGTCCACGATATTGAGGTGAAACAATTTTTTTAAGAGCTTTAGCTTCTTCTTTAATCATAATAAAAAGCTGTTTAACGTCAGGAAGTGCATTAATAGCAGGTGAGTCTGAAGGATAAACATCTTCCCCGTTAACTTCGGATTCAAAAACGACATAAGGAAATTTATTAAAACCTGACACGGAAAGAAAATTATTAAGAGATGACAATTCATAGTAAACGGATATAAATTTTTTATTTTTTGCCCAAATTTTAGAACGGTCAAAATTGGGATTAGGCATAACCGCATGAACAATATCAAAATAAGCTTGAGGAGTATTTTTATATGATTGTTTTACAGCGTTAGATACATTATCAATACCGAATCTTTCAACAATATTTTTTGCAGTTTCAGAATAGACTCTAAATAATGTGTCAATTGTACCTTTATAATTTTTAGCATACCTGTAAGAACCCATAGGCAATACTTTGACAATAAAAACATCATCAAAATCAGATTCAAAAGAAAGCGTTGAAAAACCGAAAGTGCCGAGTTGTTTGTATACAAATGGAAGTTTCGTATATATTTTAGAAGAATTAAAAACATCACGCATAAGTTTTTCAACGCTGCTGCACCAATTTTTAACGTCAGAATCATTTTCCATATTGTAGTTGCGAATTTTAAACTTAAACCAGTTTTGGGCAGGATTAGTAGCTCCGGACATCATTCCCGAGGCAAAATTTCTTAAAGCAATAACAGGTGTGGAATCAATAATTTTTTTATTACGTTTAATATTGGTTTTATTAATATCGGAAGTAAGGAATTTAACGCTTCTCGGGTAGAAATACTCAGATAATTCTTCCAAGTCTTTTTTAATAAAATTAAAAGGAGCATCAAGTTCATTTCTTCTGATTTCAAAGAACTTAGGAGTTAATTCAATCATTATTCACCCAACAATTTTTTCTTGGAAGTAGAAGCTTGAGAATTATCACCGGAGGCGGAGGTTCTGACATCCCGACCGAAATTAGCGGCAGCTTTATTACGCTGATTAGCAGCAGCTTTAGTAACCTTAGAATCAGCCATAGTAGGAGTTGCGACAGGTTCAGACGGTACAACCGGAGGGGTTGAAATTTTCGGAGTTGAACACATAATTATTTTCCTCACTTTCTTTTCTAATTTTTTTTTACATTTCAAACGGATCAAAATCAGTTTCAACAACAGTTTCTTTTTTATCATCAGAATTGAATAAATGCTGATAATGATTAATGGCAAAAATACCCATAGCCAAGGAGTCAGCATAATCAGGAGATTCTTTTTGTTCTTCTCTGATTTCATCTTTAGACTGAATATAAATCAGACCGTTTCTTTTATAAATTGTGTTTATATATTCAAGCTGAGATAAAGTTTTTTCATGAGTTATTTTTAAAAAAGAATTATTAACAAATTCTCTCAAATCAAGATAAGCTTCCGCCCGTCTGTTAGCAGCATTATTTTTAGGGTTAAGAACCTTACCTGCGCCACGGAAAGCAATAGTATTTTTAACAGTTTTTTGAACAGAAACGGCAATTGCATAACCGACACCGTCTGCATCAATAATCAGGATATCAGGTTTTAATTTAGAAGCCAGTGAAATAATTTTACCGATAGTGATATCAGTATCGGGTTCGCTCCAATCATAAGTATATTCATCAGCCCATTGTGTAGAATTTTTTTGGCAAATATATTTAGCAACATTCATATCACCGCCCGAACCTGCGACGTCAACGGAAAGGACGGAAGATTTAGAAATAAGATTTTCAGAGTACAAAGAGATTTTTTTAGCTTCATCTATTTTATTAACGGATAATAAAGCATTTTTTGTTTGGTCTAAAGGCATACCAAGCCAAATATGGTTATAATCGGCTAAACTTCTTTTTTTACATTTATCAGCTTCTTTTTTAAGGATCTCAGGACAGTATGGGTTTTCATCGTAATTTATTTTAATGTGGAGACAATCGGGGTCATTAATAAAAGCGGAATAGACAGGGTCATTTCTGGTAAATCTGTTAAGCGAGAAAAACACAAGTGAATTATTTTTTCTGATAGTAGGAATAATAACATCAAGAGTAGATTTAGTAATTGCTTCAGCTTCATCAATCCAAAGGATATCAACACCCTCAAGTCCTTTAATATTAACTCTGCCCTGTTCTCTGAAACCTTTAAAAACAAAATTTGATAGAGTTTTGTTATGAAGTATTTTATCAGAGCCGTCAGTAAAGTTTAGATTATATTTTTGAATTAAATCAGAAAAAATAGTTTTAACAGATTCATTAATAGTTTTTTGAATTTCTCTGCCGCAGCATACACGAACTTTACGTTGTTCTGAAATCCAAAGGATAATTCTTGCAATACTTTGAGATTTACCGCCGCCTCTGCCGCCGTCAATAAGGAAATATCTGAAATTATTCAAATTATAAATAACAGGTAACAACTTAGGAGGGATATCAAGAATTTCAGGCAGTTTGAGCATTGGCATCTTCTCCGACATTTAATTCGAGATTTTTACCGTTATATTCAACCTTACCCATATTAACGACAACAGCAGGTTTATCATTATTAGAATCAAAGAGACCTGCGATTTTACATTTAGTTTCAATACAGCTTCTTTCAACATTATATGTTTTAGGTGATGTGGAACATCTTTTCTGCAAATCATTTATTTCTTTAAATGCGTCATTAAGGGAATAAAGGAATTGTTTTTCAGTATTTACTTTAGCTTTTTTCTTGTAGTAATCAATCCATAGGGCAATCTTAGGGTTTTTAAGCAACCTTGAAGCTTCAACATTAACAGATTCATTAGACATATTCTCGCAATTATAAGCAAAACGATAAGCCTCAGACGCATTAAAATTATTTAGTACATACCTCATAACAAAAACCATTTGTTTTTCGGATAAAGTCGGTAAATCACTGTTTTCAAAGAAAGAATCAAACATATTATTTTACTCTTATTTTTTTTGCAATACATTTATTACCGTAGAAGTCAGAGGAATATTGTCTAATTTGTGTAATATCACCTTTTTTGTTGACGATTTCTTTATTTACACCATAAATCCAGCCGAATAAATCAGATACTTTAATTTGGTTATTAACAAAGACCAGTCTTTTTTTCTCCCGATATAAAGTTTTAACAGCTTCAATACCTTGTATTTCATTTACGAAAACTTTATTATCCGAAATTCTTTTTTCGATTAAAACAACACTGTATTCAGAGCATACAGAACATTTCATTTTAAAAAGTTTTCTTGCGGTAAAATTTTTAATATCATTTAAAAACCAAACTTCACCGACGATAAGAGGTTTATTACAGCACTTCATATTAAAAAAGGGCATAGTATATCTGCCTTTCTTCCTTAAGATTTCGCCAACTCCCGCATTGCTTTCGCACGGCTGTCCTCATTAAGAGTGCCGATAAAAATTATCAACTACATTTTCAAAATAAACAGTTTTTTTAAAAAAGTCTTGTTGAATGAATGAACGAAAAACAAAAAAAACACCGAAAAATATTATTGTTACTATTAAAAATTTAATTTTACAAAAGTTAACAAAATAGAAAATAAAAAAAGAAAAAATAAAATTCTTTTTTTGCCATAAAAAAATAATAATTTAATTTATTAAATTATTATTTACTATACTACACTATATTATACTATACTAGCATTGCATTTGTATTACGTTCGTATTTTTGTTGTAATGCGTTCGCATTGCATACGCATTACAAACGCATAAGCCATTCTAAAAGAAAATATATTTTTCACATAATGCTTTTATTTTATGTTAGAATTCACACATAATTGCACATTAAAAAATAAAATATCCGGGGGCAGCCTACATCTTTTTTAAAAAACATTAGCACAACAAAATACTTTAGTCTGAGGGCTAATAGTTTTGAGGAAAGGAGGGCTAAATTATGATTGAACTCAATTTGACTTTAATTGTTATTTTGTTAATTCTTTTCATAATAAAAACGACACCCAAAAAATGAGTGCCGCTCTAGTCTTTTGTAGGCTACGGTAGTTACAGCTACCGCCCCCCTGTATTTCTATTATACCACATTTTAAAATTTTTCAACCGTTTAAAAAGAATTTTTTTATTTTATTTAATCTTATCTTATTTAATGGTATTGCGTTTGCATTCTTAAATAATCATGACGTAATATTATTTTCCAAATAGTATTTTAAAACATCACTATCATAAAAAACGCTATTGCCAATAAAACCATCAATTATTTTAAGTCCTTTTGCTGTTTTCAATCTACTCAATGCAACATAGGCTTGACCTTGTGCAAAAATTTGTTTCATTCCGATACAGGCGTTTTCTAAGGTCAGCCCCTGCGATTTATGTATGGTAATAGCATAAGCCAGAATTAAAGGTATTTGTTTTCTTATAAATTTTCCATCCGGACTGTTTAACTCTATATCAACAGGGAAGATTGTGCTTATTCCAATACCATCAAAATTAACCGTTACAGAATTATAATCAAGATTAACAACGCTACCCATTGCGCCATTACATAATTTTGAAGAAATATTCAAATTATGAATCAGCATAACTCGACATCCGATTTTCAAATGCAAATTGTATTCAGCACGAGTGTTTTTATTCAAGGTTTTAATTAAATCCTTTTTTGTTGGAATTTCGCATTTTTCGTTTGTCGGTTTGAAACTATCTATAGCTTTGTAAAAACGTCGTTTTGTGTTTAGTTGCGAAAGCTTTAGTGTATTTCTTCTTTCGCATTCTTGTTTGGTTGAATATAGATGAATTATGTCTGATAAAATAGCTTCATTTTGAGATATAACATTTTCATTAAAATATTTTTTTGCATTGGATATGTTTCTGCCATATCTTAATCGGTTTAAAACGGTTGAAAATACTTTATCATCTTGTCTTTTAATTTCTGAAAGATTGATAATTTGAAAATTTTTAAATAACTCTGAATTAAAAACATATTTTCTTTTTTTGCAAATATCTTGTTTATCCAATTTAAGGGTGCAATTGCAGACGTTTTTATATTCACATTGTTTACTTTTTTTTATAACAGGCGGGAGTTGAAAAAAATCCCCGACGGCAATTATCTGTATACCGCCAAAAGGCAGATTATTATCCCTAACTCCCTTTAAAACTTTATCTATATATTCAAATAAATAAGTGCTTGCCATAGATATTTCGTCAATAGCAAGCATTTTACAACCTTGAATTTTATTTTTTAAATTTATTTTTTTCTCATCATTAAGTATTGAATTAATTATCTGATACGGTTTTAAATCCCCTTTTCCTATACCGCAAAATGAATGAATTGTCATACCGCCTATATTAACAGCAGCTACTCCTGTTGTTGCAGTTAATTCTAAATCACTTTTAAAGCGCTCTTTTAGCTTATTTAAAATATACGATTTTCCAACTCCGGCACCGCCGGTAATAAAAATATTTTTACCTTTATTTATTGCCTCCAGTAATTTTTCATATTGTTCATCCTGAGGAATAAAGTCATCAAACGATATATTTTCCAAAGTTTCATTTCGTTTTATCAGATATTTATTCTTTCTTAAAAGTTCTTTATATGAATTTTTGTATTTTTCATATAGGTCATTATGCTTTTGTTCATAATCATTTAAGAGTGCTTGTTTTTCATGGTTAAAATCATCAAGAGTTTTTATAAATCTATCTTTTAAATCGTTAATCTCTTTGGATAGTTTTACATTTTGCGATTTTTTGTTATTCAAGGAAAAAAACAATTTAAACACTAATATAAGAAGAAAGATAAAAGCAAAAATGATATATCCGATATATTCTTCCATCTAAAATTATTCTCCCAAAATAACCTTTCTTAATAAAGAAAGGAGTATATTTATGTCTGTTAAAAATCTTTTGAAAGCAATTTTAAACGCACTTATTAAGACATACGGAAGCGAAAAAGCATTTAAACTTCTTGGAGAATTGGCAAAAATCATTTCTCGATAACCCCGTATTTTTTCATTACTTCAACAACCCTCTGTTCCAGTTCATCATTATTTAAAGAGGGCTGTTGATTTAAAAACATTTCACCTTTGCCTGTAACAAGCCAATTAAGATTCACATCGAATTTTGTAATAAGTTTTTCCAAAAAATCAATAGGTGGTTTCCTATCTTCACGCTCATAACTGGAATAAGCTCTATATGATATACCAATTTGTGTAGATATATCTTCTTGCGATAATTTAAGTTTTTTTCTTGCTATTTGAAGTCGTTGACCAAACATGTTTATACTCCAATTATATGAAGTTTTGTAAATATATACAATTTGTGTTGCTTATTTTTCCAAATTGTGTATAATATAATCATTAAATCAATGAATGAATTAATGATTATATTAAAACACAAAGACGGCAAATTTGTCAGTTGTTTTGTGCTGTCAAAAATTAAAAAGGAGAGAAAATGGCAGAGAGAAAATCATCAACGAGTGTACAATTCAGCAATAATCAATTTAAGATTATGGAATTGATAATCAGTGAGGAAGATAAATATAAAGCAAATGCTGAAGTTATAAGAGATGCATTTGATTTTTTTGTACAAAAAAAATATCCGCAATTTTTAGAAGTTTAGCTTAAAAGGGGAGAAACAAATGTGGGGAATAATAAAGCGGATAAAAAAATGTCAATTAAAACAGAAACTCAAATATTTATACAAAAAAGCATATAAATTTTATTACGAGACAGAAAAAATAAAAGATGAATCACCGATAGATTTTCATCCGATTTTTAAAGAAATGCAGAGAAGAAAATACGCTGCAAGATATGCAAGAGAAGAGATCTCAAAAATAAAAGACAGTGAAAAACTGGTAAACATAATCTATACAAAGGTTAGAAGAAGAGATAAAACAAAATAAAATGAGAGAAAAAAAGATAATACAACCGTTTATAAAACATGATGAAAATGCAAGCCAAGATGGAAAGATATTAAAGTTATATCTTGCTTATCGCAAAAAATCAAAGATGATGACAAAAGAAGAACTTGAAAGTTTTATCTCACACGGTGTTTATGGAATATTTTGGCGGATACTTGAATTTTTATACAGCAATCATTTATATACAAATGAAATTGAGATATTATCAGACAATTTAAGAATAGATACTGAAATATTGAAGGATATATTAGATAATTATGAGTTATTCGATATCGAGAATAATGAATATATATCAAGAAGGCTATTGGCAGATAAAAAGCGCAAAGAAGAAAAAGCCCAAACAGCAGCAGAGACAGCGAATACAAGATGGTTAATATCAGCATTCAATAAATATTATCGGGATGAATTTGGAGAAACTCCAGTTCTGGATTCAACGGAAATAGAAAAATTAAAAAATTACAATAAAAAAATTCCCGATTTAAGAGAAAAACTGAGAGATATTTTATATACTCTTTATTGCTTAAATTTTGATACAAACATAAATTTTAAACCTTGTGCAAACTGGCTCTTAACGAAAAACAATCTTGCACGTCTTATGAACGGTGAATTTGGCAAATTAAAACACAAGCCGACCGAAAAAGAGATAAGAGAAGAACAAAAGAAACTTCAAAAAGAAGCACAAGAACAGAATGCTTTAAGCGAAATAAAAATTGCGGCAATGGAGATAAAGACCAAAAATTCTGCAATAGATTTTATAAAAAAACATTCAAAAAAAACGAAATTAGGTATTTTGATAAATCCCGAATGCAATGAGCTTATGGATAAATTTGGCATTACTAAAAAAAATATAGAGGAAGCCTAAATGAAACGATACAGAAATAAGTCACGATATGAAGATGAAGCAACAATAGTACATACAACCATAAACAAAATTGAATATCGCAATATAGAAATAGGGCAAAGGCTAAAAACAGTATTTTATTGTCCCAGTTATTTAGCACCGGAAGGCAGAATGTGTGTATATTGGGGGCGAACAAATATCGAGGAGGGAGATGAAATAGAAATGAAAGGCAGATTTTCCGACGGAGTATTTTTAGCTTGGAGTTTAAGCATACACAAGAAAGCAAAGAAAATTGAAAATGACGGTGGAAATATTCAAAACAGAACGTGAATTTATAGAAAAATTCAAAAGCGGAATATATAAATGCTGTTATTGTAATCAGCTGACGAGCAATCCTTATATCTGTATACATTGCGGAAATCAAGCAAATAAACTAATCAGCACGGAAACATACAAATACATGATATTAAATGAGGACAAAGAGATACAACAAATATTTCAACCGATAGAGCGAATTTCTGTAGGAAAAAGCGATAACAAGGTCGATAAAACAAAGAAAGAGAGGTAAACAGTATGGAACAAGAAGAAAAACTGAATTTTATGCAGATGTTATCAATAATGCGTGTTATTGATGATGATGACAGAGTAAAATCATTTGCAGATTGCATAGAAGAACAGTTTCAAATTTTATCAAAAAAAGTAAGTGAATACAAAAGAGATGGTGCTTTAACAATTACAATGTCATTCAAATATGATCAAAAGAGCAAAAACAGTGTAAATGTATATGCAGAAGTAACCAAAAAAATACCCAAAGGCAGACATTGTAATATGTTTTATTCAGACCAACGTTCAGGAGGATTATATCTAAATGAAAACTCAACACAGCTTAATTGGTTGAATCAAAATAATAAGGTACATCCGATAAAAAAAGATGCAGCAGCACAAAACGATTAATAAAGGAGGGAAATCGATATGAATTCAGATTATACAACAAGTGGTGATTTAATAACGGAATTAATAAAAGAAGTAAAAAATCAAAAGAGACCCGAAAAAATAGAAGCTCCGATATATGGGTTATATTCTTGTGAAGAAAAAACATTTATATATTCCGATTCAAGAAATTGTTATAACGTGGAACAAATAATTCCTTCAATTAAAGAAGTAAGAAGTGTTAAAGCTTTTGCCTTATCAATAAAAGAAGAATTAAGAAGGAGAAATAATCAAACAGGTGATAAAGCAACTGTAAATATAAATTTAAAAGGAGGAACATTTATTCCCGATGATAATTTTGGCAATTATCAAATAAATTTTAACAGATTAAACTCGCAGCAGTGGAATTTGATAAAAACATTTATAAATAGAACCATAAATCAAGGTGAATTTTTATTATTATTAGCAGGTTTAAAACCGAGTATAGAAGAACAAGCCGTATATGACTTAACAGAAACAGAAGAAACCTGCACAAAATACTTCCAGAATTTATTTGGTCAATTTGCTTGTTTACGCACAATCGGACACAGTGAACTAACATCTAACCCTATAATGATTGATTCAAAGCAAGAAAAATCTTATAAATGCACATACAGACTTAAAAGCGGAGAAGAGGGCGAAGAGAAAATACCTGCAGGATTCAAATTAAGAATGCCTTTTGCTAAGGCAGGGGATTTTAAATATACAATACCAATTGATTTAATATTTGCAAGGGATGAGGATAATGGAATTATGATAACAATACTGTGTCCGACTTTTGAAAATATTGAAGAAAAAGCAATTATAGAAGAATCAAATTATATAAAGGAACAAACAAATAATTATTCTGATTTACTGATATTATCAGATTTTTAGTTTCCCCTCTAAATGTACAGAGGTGAAATTCCATCATGGCACCTCTGTTTTTCTTAATAAAGGAAAATAAATACTTATGAAATTTAAAGATAAAAACAAAGAATGGACAATAAGCTTTTATATAACAATGTACATATTATTGAACATTGTGACAATTTTAATTGCATATATTTTTAAATGAGGTTTCAAATGCCAAAACCAAAGAACAATGATTATTTTGAAAATAAAAATTATAACTATTGCATAACGCAATGGAGAAAATTTACAACCTTAACAATGCAGGAAGAACATAACCTTAAAGAAATGGCGCAGTATCAAAAAAGAATGCAGCAGAAAGAAAAAGTAAATTATACTCCGATAACTCAACGATACAGAACATACGACAAAACAAAAGTATTTTGCCGGGAAACGCAAGTAATATATAAAAACATAGGGGCTTGTGCAAAAGCGCATAATACAACAACAGGTAAAATCAGATGGGCGATATTAAGAAATAAAGATATAAACGGTTTTCACTTTAAGGAGTTAGAAGAATGAACATAAGCACTTATGATGAATTTATGCTTATTAAAGATATAAAAGCAGCTCTAATTTCAGATGATAATTGCAGAATTAAAATAGCGTGCATAGAGAGTTATTTTAACGTATACGAAACATTAAAAGAGAGAAATAAGCAACATGAGTAAAATTGAATGGACAAATGAAACTTGGAATATAATTACCGGCTGCAATAAAATTTCAGAAGGCTGCCAAAATTGTTATGCTGAAAAAATGCACAAAAGATTAACAGCTATGGGACAAGTGAAATATTACTTTCCGTTTTGTAATGTAATTTTTCATTATAGCGAACTTTCAAGAAAAATTACAGGTAAAAATAAAATGGTTTTTGTTAATTCAATGTCTGATACATTTAATGAAAAAATAAGCGCAGAACAAATTACAAAAATTCTTGCAGCTTGCAAAGGACAGTATCAACATACATTTCAGATTTTAACAAAAAGAGCTGAACGAATAACAGATTTCACATATCCTGATAACGTTTGGCTTGGTGTAACGGTTGAAAATGCAAAATATAAAAATAGAATTGATTATTTAAAACAAACTAATGCAAAAATTAAGTTTTTGAGTTGTGAACCATTGCTTGAGGATTTAGGCGAACTTGATTTAAAAGGGATTGATTGGGTAATTGTAGGTGGTGAAAGCGGAAAGGACGCAAGACCTATGCACCCCGATTGGGTAAGAAACATCCAAAGACAATGCAAAGAGCAAAATGTTGGATTTTTCTTTAAACAATGGGGCGAATGGATGCCCGCAGGGGAATGTGATTATGACCTTATAAAAGATAAATTTTTTATAAGAAAAATAGGCAAATCAGAAGTTCTTTTAAATGTTGAAATAAATGAAGAATTTTCAGCGTACAAAGTAGGCAAAAAATATGCAGGATGTTTACTTAACGGCAGAGAGTACAAAGAATATCCCCAAAAAAGAAGCAATGGATAGAAAGCGAGTTGAGGAATGACAGAACCAACAATAATCAATGATGTTGATGTAAGTGGATGTGAGTTTTACAATTCATCTGCGTTTTTTTGTTGGGCATATCCTGATGAAATATGTAGATACAATACGAACTGCCATTACAAGCAACTCAAACGCAAAGAGCAGGAATTAAACGAAATTAAAGAAGATATTAAAGCGGGAATTTTTTGTGTTACTTGCAAAAAGGAAAATGAGAACGATAAATTAAGAGCGGAATGCGAACAGTTAAAAGAAAGAGCAACAATAGCAGAAGATAATTTTGCAAAAGAAATACAAGCAAGATTATATCATCAAACCGAATGGCTAAAATTTTCAAAATGTTTAGATGAAATAAAAGAATTTTTAATTAAAATATACGGAACGAGTGAAAATAACGTTTATATATCGCAGTCATTCAAATTAATAACAAAGATAAACGAGGTGAAAAATGAGCAATAATTTTCCACCGGTACTAACATTCAACGTAAAAAAACAATGGTTTGATAAAATAAAATCAGGCGAAAAGACGCACGAGTATAGAGAAGTTAAAGATTTTTGGACTATAAGGCTTATAAATACTTTTTTTAATTGCCATACAAAAAAAGACAAAAGACATTCAATGGAGTATTTTTTAAGAGCATTGTATCGTGGTGTTATATATGAACCGTTAGAATTTATTACAATATGCTTTATGAATGGTATGGTTGATGAAAAAACAAAGCCAAGATTATATGCAATATTAAAATCTGTTAGGATTGTAGATGGCAAAGATACTGATTTAAAAATCAATAAACCAGTTTATGATATTGAATTTCAACTTATCAAAAATAATAAACCTCTAAAAGTAAAGAGCAAAAGGGGCGAAATTGACAATGCCGGATAACAATTCAAACAACTTGCCACAATTTGATTATAAGCATTTAGATATACGAACTCAATTTTTTGCAAGAATGAGCGGAAAAATTTTAAGAGATCCGGATGCAGCATATACTTTTATGAATATTGTGTGCAATTCAATAAGCATAGCGGAATTGCCCACCATTGAAATTTTATTTAATAATTCTGTTTCCAAAGAAGCGGCACAAAGGAACAATTAAAGGAAGTTATGACAAACGGTTTTTTATTTACATCACAAGGAAAGAATGATGAATGTTACACTCCGAGATACGGAGTAGAACCGCTGCTTGAATTTCTTCCGAAATTTAAAGACAAAATTATATGGCTTCCTTTTGATGATGAGAATAGTGAATTTGTAAAGGTTTTAAGTGAAAACAAATATAAAATTGTTAATTCTCATATCAAATATGGGCAAGATTTTTACCAGTATGAACCGGAAGAATGGGATGTAATTGTTTCAAATCCTCCATTTACAAATAAAAGAGAAATATTTAAAAGAGCAATAGATTTTAATAAACCCTTTTGTTTGCTCATGAGCTTGACCTGGCTAAATGACAGCGCACCAAAAAAACTTTTTAGAGATGAGAGTCTGCAGCTTCTTTTGTTTGAAGAAAGAATGCAATTTAAAGGACAGTTAAAAAATGCAATAAATTTTTCTTCAGCTTATTTTTGCAGAGATTTTTTGCCGAAACAAATTGTAATAAGAGATTTCAAAAATTTTAATCAAAGGAGCTTGTTTTAATGGAAGAAGTAACCGGGTTAAAAGTTGAATATATTAAACCACAAGAAGTTTATAACGAGCAAGAAGAACACAAAAGGCTAGTTAGGTTTGTTACCTTATTTACTCAAGTAGGTTTTAGAGAATTATCTCTTAATCCGGATAACACTTCAATAAAACTTGAATAATATTGTCAATAAAAATTTTTGTGTATAATTATTTTTAAGAATGTCATTTTTTGAGTGGTTTAGATGCAAAAAAGAAAATGTATTATATATGTTCGTGTTTCCACAGAGGAACAAAAAAAAGGCTATTCTCTTAACGCACAAGAGAGAATAGACAGAGATTTTGCAGCATCTTTAGGTTATGAAGTTATAAAAGTTTTTAGAGAAGAAGGCATAAGTGCAAAAGATTTAAACAGACCGCAGCTTCAAGCATTAATAAGATGGACAAGAGAAAATGCAGCAAAAGTTGATGCTTTGATATTTTGGAAGTGGGATAGAATATCACGAGGAACAGAATATGATTATGCGATTTTGGGAAGATTTTTTGATGAGTGTAAAATCACTCCTCTTTCCGTAACGGAGTGCAACGAAGACAGTCCGGAAGGTGAGCTTTTAAGATGGATCACAAAAGGAACTAACCTTTACGAACGGAGAAAAATTTCTCAAAGAACATCAATGGGAATGGAGCAGAAAGCAAGAGAGGGAATTATTCCTTGTAAAGCTCCGATAGGATATATAAATTTCACTCAGCCGGATGAGAAAAAAATAATAGTTGTAGATCCAAAAAATGCTCCTTTTATTAAGAAGGCTTTTGAATTATATGCAACCGGCAATTATTCTTTTAAAAGGTTAGGAGATACATTATATCTTGACGGT
>CANQCO010000017.1 GCA_947589705.1 Candidatus Gastranaerophilales bacterium | reverse complement strand
TATTTGTTTTCGGAAATAATAATATTGATATTAAAAATGCAAGAAAACCAGACAAAAAATGTTTTTCAGAAAATAGCATTATTGTAAATAAAATAAATATAAAGGAGAAAAAAACTCCAATAGAAAAACGATTTACTTTAGAAGATTCGTTATTTTCAATTTTTGCATTTTGATTATCTATATAATTAAATTGATATTCTACTTTCGTCCCACAATATTGGCAAAAACTTGCATTATTATTTATTGCTTTACCACATTTTTGACAAAACATTCATATATTCCTTTTTTAATTAGTATTTAATTTATAGTTTACATTAAAATCATAAATTTATTACATATTTATATGAATTATTTACATATATTAAACTAAAATAATGAACTATTTACTATTATTTTATTTTGCCTAATGCTTTATCATTTTTTATAAGAGGTAATTAGATGAATAATAAAAAGTTGTTAGGTAAACGAATTAAAGAAATAAGAAAAAAATCTAATTATACCCAAGAGCAATTGGCGGAGGCAATTGGTATTGATATTACAACTCTAAGCGGGATTGAAAGCGGAAGGCACTTCCCGTCTTTAGTTACATTAGAAAAAATTGCAAAAATATTAAATGTAGCATTAATAACTCTTTTTGATTTTAGCCATCATATTTCCGTTGATGAAATGAAAACTTCAATAACTGATAACATCGACTTATTAAGCGATGATGATATTAAACTCGTTTATAAACTGTTAATGAAAAAATATTTTGAGTAAATTAATTATTCAAAATACTTTTAGCGATATTATTTCTGTTTATGTCGTCTTTTAGATAGGGAAAAGCTTGTTTTAATAATTCAGACAAAGTGGCTTCTTGCATATTTAATCTGAACTCAAATTTATTTCTTGATTTCGCAATTTTGCAAGCAGTTGTAAACATATTCAATAGTTCTAAAGCGTCTTTATCTGTCATTATTTTCTATTTTATCCTTTGCAAATTGGAATATACTTTCAAATTTATTTTGTAATTCTTTATTTATTATATCATATTTATCTTTTTGTCCAAAAGAAACTATTGAAGGAGCATAATCATATCCGTTATAGAATAATGTCCATTCATCTGTTATATTTTTATATTTTGTCCAAAAATTCATTATACTTTTATAATATCTGCTTCAGCAACATTGTATCTGTTTATATATTGAATTATTGTAGCTTATATGCTACAATAATATTATGAAAGAAATTATTTATTACCAAACTGTTGATAATAAAGTGCCGTTTTTGGCATAAAGGAAAATAATGAATAAAAAAGAACAAACATTATTAAATAATTTTCCTAAACATCAAGATAATTTAAAAGAACAATTAAAAAATGATTGTGAATATGCTCAAATGTGGTTAGACAGCTTACTTGATGACTATTCACAAACAAAAGATGTGAATGATTTAATATATAACCTCAAACCTTTAATTGAGGCAAAATATACTATATGTGAATTTGCAAATATTATAGGTATTCATAGGATTACATTATATAAAATATTTTCTCGGAAAATGATTCCGAGTATTGAAATTTTGCATAAAATATTTACGGGTTTAGGTTACGATTTAAAATTATCCGCACAAAAAGTAAACAGGTTTGCTTAGCGAAGAAAACCTTTATAAATTTACTAAAATTCAGCTTTTTGTATGAAAAATCGGAGGATTAAAAATGCTATAATAACTCATTAAGATTATTATAGGGGAAACTATGCTTCAGGAAGCTACAAAAATATTAAATTCGGCGTTCAATAACAGTTTTATAAAAAAGTTAAGTTTATATCTTCATGACTGTGTAAGAGAAGAAGTTCAAAGTTCTACGTTCAGGAACTTAAAGCAGGATAAGGAAAACAAGTGGATTTTTCTTGAAACTCAAAACGGCAAAAAGATTGAAAATCCATCCATACTTGATAACGAAAAAATGTTTACTAATTTCCCCGAGCCCTTAAAACTTGACGGAGCGGATTCTTATTTGACTGAACTTATGCTTTTAAGCGAGAACAGCCAGAAAGATAAATATTTAATATACGGTTATTTGTTTTTAGTGGGTAAAAACAGCAAAACAAAGAGAAAAAATGAATTTTTAACCCCTATTTTATATTCAAGTTGTAAACTGGAGAGAAACGGCGTTAATATTGAATGTTCTTTGCAGGAAGAAGGCTTATCATTAAATACTGCCGCTCTTACAAGCTTAATGAATGCGGGAGAAGAAGATGAAATAGATAATATGCTGGACGGACTTTTGGAGGTTGTTCCAAAACTTCCTTTAAAAGAAGAAGATTTAAACATATTTTTAACAACACTCAAATCTTTAATTCCCGATTTAGAGTTTGAATTATTTGAAGAAGAAAATCTTGAAAATAATGTTGAAGATAATGCTTCTGATTTTTATAAAGAAAAACAGATAAACTATGAAAATCTTGAAGAAATTGCTGCAGAAGCCGAGAATCAGAATAGCGAAAAAGCAAAAGCAAAGATAAAAGTTGATAAAGTTGTAGTTGCTAATAAAAGTGCAATAATTTTAACAAAAAGACCTTTAGTAACTGCAGGTGTTCTGTATGAACTTACACAGATTGCGGAACAGCCATCGGGTGTTATTAGAGAAACGGCACTTAATGTTGTTAATGAAGAATACATGCAGTCAAAGGGCAAAATGGCAGGTAAGATTATAAAAGAAAATAATCTTAAGGATTTTGTTGCCGTTACACCTTTATCTTTGAGTGATTCACAGGAAGACGTTATTAAAAACCTTGAAGATAATTCGATTTTGTCCGTGTATGGACCTCCCGGGACGGGTAAATCGCAGACAATTGTTAATTTAATATGCCATTTGGTATCAAACGGCAAAACGGTTCTTGTTGCTTCAAGAATGGATAAAGCAACGGACGTAGTCGCAAACAGATTAAATGATTTTGGCGCTCCGTTTTTAGCTTTAAGAGCAGGAAGGGCAAATTATCAAAAACAGCTTTCTTTTGACCTGCAAGACCTTATTTCTAATAAAGTTGACCTTGATACAGATTTTGAAAATTCGATTCTTGTTGATGTTGATGATATGCACAAATTGGTAAACTCAATAAGGGCGCTTGAAGATAAGTGTGAGCAGATTATAAAACTCGAACAGGATTGGCATAATACAATCAAAGAAAGAGATGAAAAAGAAAGTCAGCTTTCAAATATTGAATTTTTAACGGGAAAATATTCAATGCAAGAAGTTGATGTAATTGAAAATGCGGTTAAAAATCTTGAAAAAAATGCCGAAAAAACGGGATTTTTCGCTAAAATATCAACTAAAATAGCAAATTATAAATTAAAGAAAATAATACATAATAAGAATTTCAAACCTGAAATTGAAAATCTTGAAAGAATAAAGATTGAGCTTACGGCAGCAAGATTGTCCGCTAAAGCAAGGTTTATTGAGTCGCAAATATTCAAACTCGGCAATATTCACTCTATTCTTGAAGAAATAAAAGTATTAAAACGCAAGCAAAAAACGCTTGCCATAGAAATATTAAAGGGCAAAAGAAGAAATTCCCTGAAAGGGTTATTAAGAGACCAGTTAAAACGCCAGAGATTAATTGTTCATACAAAAGCTCTTATAACGAGAAAAGTTAATCTTCAATACAGACTCTTAGAAGATGAAGATTTTAAACCGTTATTGGAGGCGTTCCCCTGCTGGTGTACAACCACTTATGCGGCATCTAATTCTTTGCCGTTAAAACCGGCTTTATTTGATGTCGCTATTATAGATGAGGCTTCTCAATGTGATATTGCAAGCTGTATTCCTATATTATACAGATGTAAAAAGGCTGTTATCGTAGGCGACGACAAGCAATTGCCTCATTTGTCATTCCTTGAAAAATCAAAAGAACAATCTTTTATGAGCCAGTATGAAATCCCTGATAAGTACCAATTAATGTGGAGATTCAGAACTAACTCAATGTTTGATTTGGCAAATTATTACTCAACCAAACCCGTTTTACTTGATGAACATTTTAGAAGCTACGCTCCTATTATAGATTTTAGCAACAACGAATTTTACGGCGGAAGAATCAGGATAATGTCTCAATGCAGCAGCAAAGATGTACTTGAACTTATTCAAGTTGAAGACGGAAAAGTTGATTCGGAAATGACAAGAAATATGCCCGAAGTTGAAGCTATAATGCAGAGATTGCAGGAAATAATCCAAGATGATGAAAAGAATCAGGCAAAAGGCAATGACCCTGTTTCGATAGGTATTATCTCTCCTTTCAGAGGGCAGGTGGAACTTATAAAAAAAGCGTTAAATCAGGTGTTTTCGGAATCCGTTCAAAGAAAACATAAAATAGAAGTAGGTACAGCTCATACCTTCCAAGGGGATGAGAGAGATATTATAATGCTTTCTTGGGCTGTCGCAAATAACAGTTTTAATCAAAGCCTTACTTTCTTGCAAATCCCGAATTTATTTAATGTGGCAATTACAAGAGCAAAGAAAAAACAAATAATATTCTTATCTAAAGACCCTAAAACCTTGCCTCAAGGACTTTTAAAAGATTATATTGAATTTGTTCAGACTTATATCGCAAGAAACAATCTGAAAGAGGATTTGAATATAGATGAAAATATCTATAAAAATTCTTTTGAAAAAGAAGTGGCAAATTCACTTAGAAATGAAGGTTATACGGTTATTGCAGGTAAAACTGTTGCAGGTTTAAGCTGTGATTTATATGTTGAATCACCTTCAGGGCGTTCTATAATTATTGAGTGTGACGGTGTTGAAGATAATCAAAAATGTAATAAAACTCAAATTAAAAAGCAGACGTTAATGGAAAGAACAGGCATGATTGTTGAAAGAATATCTTTTAGAGAATGGTATACAAGTGAACAGGGGTGCCTCGGCAGAATTGAAAATAAATTTAAAGAGATGATATAAAGTATAAAGTCAGGCAAAAAGCCTGACTTTTTATATTACCATTTTAAAACAACTTCTTCGGGTGTATAAGTTTTTAAATAGTTAAACATATCCTCAATATTATCCGCAATATAGTACAGCTTTTTCATTTGCTCTTTTGCAAAGTTGTTTTTATAAACAGTATCAAACATTTTAAACATGTTATCATAGTATCCGTCAAAGTTAAAAAAGATTATGGGTTTATTATGATACCCGAGTTGTTTTGCAACAAGGATTTCAAAAATTTCTTCAAAAGTTCCGAAACCGCCCGGGAGTGCAATATAAATATCTCCCATTTCTTCCATTTTGGCTTTTCTTTCTCTCATATCTTTTGTTATTATAACTTGTGCTAAATCAGGGTGCTTTAAGCCGAAAGATGCTATTTTTTCAGGTATAACTCCCGTAACTTTTGCACCGTTTTCAAGTGCATTACTAGCAATAACGCCCATCATGCCCACGACTGTGCCACCATATACCATATCGTAGCTGCGAGAACCCAATTCTTTACCGAATTCTTGGGCAAAATTATAAAATTTTTCAGGCAGATAGTTGCTTGATGAACAATATACGCAGATGGTTTCTTTTTCTTTCATTGTTATACCTTTATTTTGGCGAAGTCTTTAAACGCTTTAACGACAACCTGAGTTCTGTCTTCAACCCCTAATTTTTGTATTATACTTGAAACATGAACCTTAACGGTATTTATACTTACATCCAATATTTTGGAAATTTCACTGTTTGTAAGACCTTCACAAATATATTCAATAACTTCTTTTTCTCTATCTGTGAGGTTGTAATTGTTCATGGAATTGTCGTTTAAAAGTTTTCTGTCTGCACATAGTGCGGACAATACTATATTTGACACTTTTGAATCAAACCATAAAGCACCATCCATAACCGAGCGGATAATATCTGCAATAATATCAGGGTTAATGTCTTTTGAACAATATGCTTTTGCCCCTGCTTTAATTGAATTTATTACTTCTTCTTCCGAACTGTGCGAGGTTAAAATTATTATTTTTATTTCATTTTTAATATTTTTAATTGCTTGAGTTGTTTCAATACCATTCATTGAAGGAAGCCCCAAATCCATTATAACAACATCGATTTCTTTATTTTTTGCAATTTCTATTGCTTCTTCACCTGTTGAAGCTTCATATATTTTACTGATAAAATTTTTGGATTCAAAAGCTGTTTTTAATCCGAATCTTATAAGGGCGTGATCTTCTACAATTAATACTTTATACATTAATTCTCCTAAATAGCTGCTTTTGAATTTTGTCTGATATAATAGCCATTAAAAGTGTTTATAATTTTTTCTTCCAAAGATGAGAGTTTTTCTTTATTTAAAATATTAAAGAATTCTTTCAAATTTATAGTTGAAAGAATTTTTCTATCTTTATCATATAATTTCATATTATATTCAGTTATTAAAATATCAACAATAACATCAAGAGGTAGACTTAAGAAAGCAGAAACTATCTTGGAGTCAAAATGTTTATCTGAACCATCAACAATTATTTTTAGTGCGTCTTTAATGGGCATTCTGTCACGATAATGACGAACTGATGTAATAGCGTCAAATACATCGCTGACTGCAAGAATCCTTCCGCCTAAAGGAATTTTATCACCTTTTAATCCTCTAAAATACCCTGTTCCATCATATTTTTCGTGGTGTGATGATGCTATTTCGGTTATTTCGCTGAAAGAAGAATTAATATTTGTTTTGCATAGAATTTCATAAGTTATTTTTACATGTTCTTTAATATGTTCATATTCTTCTTTTGTCAAAGAACCTTTCTTTTGAAGAACGGCGTCACGTATTCCTATTTTTCCTATATCATGAAGTCTGGCTGCTTTGGATATTATGTTAATAACGTCCTGATTTAGCCCTAATTTATTTGCAATTAATTCAGAATATAACCTTACTCTATTAGAGTGACCGAGTGTTATTTTATCCTTTGCATCAATAGAAGCGGACAAAGTATCTATAAAACCTTCAAATAATTTTTTCTGTTCGTCCAGCATTTTTTGCTGTATGTTAAATAACAGGTTATTTTCAATAGCAATACCTGCATTAGTACCTATTGCAAAAAGAATTTCTTCATCCGAGCTGTTAAAATCGCCGTTTAACTTATTTAAAACTTGAAATACACCTATAATTTCAAATTTTATGTTTCTAATCGGCATGCAGATTAAATTATAAGTTTTATATCCCGTTTTTTTATCAATATCTTTATTAAAACGATTATCACTATAGGCATCTTTAATAATAATAGTTTCACCTGTTTTTAAAACGGCACCTGCAAATCCTTTATCCGCACTGAATCGAATTTCTTCACTTCCAAGCCCCAGTGCTACTTTTGACCATAATTCATTTTTCTCTTTATCATATAAGAAAACACTGCACCTATCGGCATTTAATACCAGTTTTGTCTGCTCTGCTATTGTCATTAACAACTTATCAAGATTGGCTTCCGCATTAACAGTTCTTGCTATTTCCGATAGAGCCAGTAATAATGTAGTGTTTTGCTGTGAATCTTTGTTTTTTACAGGTTCAATTGAATTATATGTTAAACTTGAATTTGAACTTATAAAATTATCCGATAGTTCATGCAGTTTTTTACTATAATTTTTTAAATTGTATAGTTTTGAATATTCAATAGCTTTAGAAAGATATTCGTAGGCTTGTTTTGCATTTTGAAGGCTTATATATATAAGAGTTAAAAGTTCATAAGCTCTTACATTTAATATGGGAATATTGTTCAGATTATTTGAAGCAAAGTAAAGATAGAATAATGCTTCATTATATTTGTTCTCATGGTAATATATTTCACCAAAAGCAAATTTATTAACAGCAATGGTAAAATTGTCATTTGTACTTTCGGCAAGAAATTTTGAGTCTTCCAGAAGCTGTAATGATTTATAATAACTGTCTGTTTTTAAAAGATATTTTATTAATCCCGTTAAAGAAAGGCAAATGGAAACTTTATTTATATTTTTAAAAGCAAGAAAGATTTTATGTGCTATAGCAAGTTTATAAACTGCACTTTTGAAATTTAATGCATAATAATCTTTAATGGAATCAATTAAAAGTTGTTCTGCATTTTCCAAGGATTCTGTTTCCGGAATATTTCCTTTTTTTTCCTTCATATTCTTCCTTAACAAACTTATATATTCATTATACAATATATTTTATAATTTGTCCGAGAAATGAAAATATGAAAAAAGTTAGTATAATAATTCCTGTTTATAATGAAAAAGAAACAATAGAGAAGCTGCTTAATAAAGTTGAAAATGCTGATTTTTCAGGGCTTAATAAAGAAATTATTATTGTCGATGACGCTTCTTGTGATGGTACTAAAAAAATTTTAGATAATTTAAAAGACAAATATAAAATACTGTTTCACGATAGAAACATGGGAAAAGGTGCTGCAATAAGAACTGCTGTTAAAGAAATAACCGGTGATATAGCAGTTATTCAAGATGCCGATCTTGAATATAACCCTGATGATTATAATAAACTTCTTCCCCTGATTATTAATGATAAAGCAGATGTTGTTTACGGCTCAAGGTTTTTAGATAAACAAAATTTAAAAAATTTTATGTTTAAAAATATGCTCGCAAATAAGCTTTTGACAGTTCTGACAAATATATTATTCGGTGCTTCCGTTACTGATATGGAAACATGTTATAAGGCATTCAGGCGTGAAGTTTTACAAAATATCACAATAAAATCCGACAGATTTGATTTTGAACCGGAGATAACGGCAAAAATATTGAAGCAAAAAGTAAGACTTAAAGAAGTAGCAATTTCATATAACGGCAGAGGACATAATGAAGGTAAAAAAATTAACTGGAAAGACGGTCTTCATGCTATTTTTGCTCTTATTAAATTCAGATTCTCCGATTAGGGATAACTTGCTTAATTTTATATTGATATAATCTAGTGCTTAAAAATATACATTAGGTTAATTTCTCATTTGTGTTCAAACAATTATTATAATGCTATACATATTCCACTCTCACTCGTAAACTGTTTGACCGAATTTTTCGGTCTTTTTTTTGTTATAATAAAGGAATGAAATTGAAAAAAAATAAAAGATTAAAAATACCCGTTTGGCCTATAATCCGTTTTGAAGTTATTCCTTTATTAATAAAGGCGTATTTGAGTCAATATTGGTCTTGGTGGGGCAGGTATGAAATAAAATTTATAAAAAAGTTCTTAGATATACACAATGCAAAGTACGCATCTGTTACTGTCAGCGGAACAATGGCATTGGAAGCGGCATTATATGCGCTTGGAATAAAATCAGGTGATGAAGTTATAGTTCCCGCATATACTTGGATTTCTACCGCAACTTGTGTGGCAAAAATCGGGGCTGTCCCTGTTTTTGTTGATGTAGACCCTGATACTTATTGTATTTCACCGGAAAAAATTGAAGAAGCTATAACCGATAAAACTAAGTGTATTATTCCCGTACATTTATATTCTTCAATGGCTGATATGGAAAGTATTATTGAAATAGCTCAAAAATATAATCTTAAAGTTATAGAAGATTGTGCTCATGCGCATGGTGCAATATATAAAAATAAACCTGCAGGCACTATTGCAGATATCGGTGCCTTTAGCTTTCAGCAGTCTAAACTGCTTACATCCGGCGAGGGCGGTATTTGTATTACAAATAATTATGATATAGCGAAAAAAATTGACAGATTTATCCATATAGGCTGCTCGATATATTCGAAATCCCATGAAAAAGACTATATTATGCCTTATAACAAATGTAATATAAATGAATTTCAGGCTGCTATATTATCAAATCAATGTGATTACTTGTTAAAGGAAACCATAAAACGGGAACAAAATGCAGTATATCTTGAAAATTTACTTAAAGATATTGAAGTTATAAAACCTCAAAAAGCCTCAAACGGAACAGAGCGCAGAAGTTTTTATAATTTCGCTTTTACGGTAGATATTGGTAAATTAAAACAGCCCGTTAGTGTTCATAATTTAATTCACGATTTAAATGAAGAGGGACTTCCTGCTCAAAACGGTTATGGAGCGCTTGTTTACAATTATATTTTATGGAATGTCGATAAAAATTTATATATAAAAAAAGATGACACCGGTGCTAAGAAAATCTCGGATGAAATTATTACATTCCCTCATACTTTACTGTTAGCAGATAAAAAGACAATCAGAGCGGCTGCGCAAATAATAAAAAAAGTTGTGACAAAATATTTATAGTGATTTATAATTTTTGTTATGTTTAATTGTTTATTTAAAAAGAGTTTAAAACCTTTTATAAGTTATGTGGAAGTACATATTACAGACCATTGCAATTTAAAATGCAACCATTGTTCCCATTTTTGCAATTTAATTGATGAAGAAATATTTATTGACTTAGAACAATTTAAAAAAGATTTTGATATTTTATCAAAAAAAATATATATAAAGAGAATAAGAATAATGGGAGGAGAGCCTCTTTTAAATCCTGATATAAATTTATATCTTAAAGCTGCAAGAAATGCATTCCCTGAGGCTGTTATATCCGTAGTTACAAATGGTATTTTACTTCCTAAGATGAAAGAGGACTTTTGGAATACATTGAAGGAAAATAAAATAATAATAGATTTAACTAAATATCCGATTTTAGGAAATAAGTTTAGTGAACTTCTTGATTTAATTGATGATCATAATATGCAGGTCGGGAATGTAAAGTTAGCAAAGAAATTTTATGAATCGGTTAATCCTAAAGGTGATTCGGATATAAGAAAATCCTGGGCAATATGCGGAAGTAAATATGCCGTAAATCTCTGGCGGTCAAAATTATATCCGTGCCAGAATTGTTACAGATATTATTATAATAAGAAATACGGAACAAATATGGATTTGCCGCCCGAAGTAGATTTTTATAAATTAGACGGGGAAGAGATTGTTGAACAATTAAATAAATTAAAAAAACCGTTCAATGCCTGCAGGTTTTGTTTAGAACAGGGAATCGTTCATGAGTGGTCTAATTGTGAATCAAATTAAGTGATATAATATTGCCATGGAACAGCAATCGATATTTTCTAATACATTAAATCAGCCTTTGGCTTCAAGGTTAAGACCTGAAACTTTAGATGAGTTTGCGGGTCAAAAACATTTGATTGGCGAGGGTAAAATTTTAAGAAAACTGATTGAGAATGATCAAATAACTTCATTAATATTTTGGGGACCTCCGGGGGTAGGTAAAACTACACTCGCAAGAATAATAGCTAAAAAAACAAAATCTCAATTTATAGATTTTTCGGCAGTTACAAGCGGTATAAAGGAAATAAAATCAGTTATGCTTCAAGCCGAAGAAAACAGAAAATTGGGAGAAAAGACAATTGTTTTTGTCGATGAAATACATAGATTTAATAAAGCACAGCAGGATGCTTTCCTCCCTTTTGTGGAAAAAGGAAGTATTATATTGATTGGAGCAACTACCGAGAATCCTTCATTTGAAGTCAACAGCGCACTTTTATCCCGTTCAAAAGTATTTGTTCTTCAGCCCTTAAAGCAGGAAGAATTGGTTGAGTTATTAAAACGGGCAATTAAGGATAAAAGAGGATTCGGCGGAAGTAAAATAAATATTTCCGATGAAATGTTAAATATGATAGCTGTTTTTGCTAACGGTGATGCGAGGAATGCTCTTTCCACCTTGGAAATAGTTATTTTAAACAGTGATATAGATGAGAATAATGAAATTACCGTAAAGACGGAGATACTTGAGCAGTGTATTTCAAAGAAGTCTTTAATGTATGATAAGAACGGAGAGGAGCATTATAATATAATATCGGCTCTGCATAAATCAATGAGGAATTCAGACCCTGATGCTGCCGTATATTGGCTTTCAAGAATGCTTGAAGCGGGAGAAGATCCTTTATATGTAGCAAGACGTGTAACGAGATTTGCGGCGGAGGATATAGGGCTTGCCGACCCGCACGCACTTGAAACTGCCGTTGCAGCTTATCAGGCTTGCCATTTTATCGGTATGCCCGAATGCAGTGTCCATTTGGCTGAGGCTGTAATATATATGTCATTGGCACCTAAATCCAATGCCGTTTATATGGCTTATGAATCGGCAAAACAAGATGCGATTAAACAAATATCGGAACCTGTTCCCCTAAATATCAGAAATGCACCCACAAAGCTTATGAAAGAGTTAGATTACGGCAAAGGGTATCTTTATGCTCATGACTTTGAAAATAAAATAACAAATATGCAGTGTCTGCCTGATTCTCTTAAAGGCAAAGAATATTATAAACCGACGGAACAAGGTTTTGAAACTAAATATAAAGCGAAACTTGAACAAATTAAAGAGATAAAATCTAAAATAAAATAATTGTCCTATAATACTCTATAAACAGATAATGACTCAATTAATAAATGGTCTTATATATTATGTACATTTACTAATTTGAGAAGCATTATGTTTTATAAAAGGATTTGGGGATTATTAAGACTTAGGCTTATAATACTTATTATTCTGATTTTTCTTAATAATGAAACGGTTATATCAGTCGAAGTAAATTGTTATGAGGACTTATTAAAAGAGTATCAAAACACTAACGGTGACAGTGAAATAGTATTGGAAGATAATATTCAGGCGGATTGTACTATGGGAAAAGCCGGACATGATATGACCATAAACGGGAACAACCATATATTAGACGGGAATGATTGTTCAGGAATAGAAGTGGATAATACATCATTAACGGTAGAGTCCGTGCAGGCTGAAAATTTTCACAGCCGTTTTGGCGGTGTAGTAAAAAATAACAACGGAACAATAAACAAACTTGACGGTAATTATGTAAATAACATGTCAGATGGTGAAGGCGGCGTATTATATAATTCGGCGGAAGTATCGGAAATCTCGGGCAGTTATGAAAATAATACAGCTTCAAATAACGGGGGCGCTATATATAATGAAAAAAACATCAATAATATTTCCGCAAGATTTATAAATAACAAAACAACTGACAGCACGGGAGGTGCTATATGTAATTTTGGAAATATAGGTAAAGTAAATGCTTATTTTGAATCAAATGCCTCAAATAGCGGTATGGGAGGTGCAATTGCTAATTATGAAACGATAGATTCCATAGAAGGTGAATTTAAAAATAATACTGCGCTAAATAACGGCGGTGCAATATTTAATTCGGGACATATTAAATCAATTAAAGCTTCATTTACGGGAAATACAAATGAAAGTGATGTTGTATACGCAGGCGGCGGGGCTATTGCGAATTACGGCTCTATTGACAGATTGTCGGGTAAATTTGAAAATAACAAATCAAATGGGTATGGCGGCGCTATTCATAATGCTTACGGGGTTATTAACATTGTTGCCGATGAACAAAATGTTGAGTTTACAAATAATTCGGATATAACGGGAAGTAATGCCATTTATAATGACAGCGGAGTTGTTAATCTTATAACAGACGGAGCCGATATTGTTATAAATGATTCTGTTTCGGGCGGAAATACCGATTATACACATGATTCAATAATTAATATAAATCCTTCGGGGCATTCTGGTGGTTCCGTAATGATAAATAATGATGTCTCGGAGAACATAGTAAATATGTATGACGGTGTTTTAAAATTTGGGATGAATCATAACGAAAGCGCATCGGGTAATTTTGACAATACCGTTAATTTCAATTTTTACGGCGGAGCTATAGACCTTCAAGACGGCAAAATTTTGAATGCAAATTTAGGCAACCTTACTCTTTATAATAATCTGAATCTTAAAATAGACGGCAAGCTTGATGAACTGCTTACGGATACTTTTACCTCAAATTCGTTTACTTCAAACGGATTTAATATAAACATAGAAGATATAAGATTATTAACTGCGACGGAAGAAAAGAAGTTTTCGCTATCACCTTTAGGCGAAAACATTGATGATGAGACAAGAAAATTGTTACAAGAAGCTTTAGTTTATTCGGGCGGGGATATAATTGAATCCCCGATATATAAATACAACATATATTATGATAAAGATACAGGGCTTATTAATTTTGAAAGATATGAAGATATTATCCCTGATAACCCTGAACCTCCCGATAATTATGAAAGCTTCAATCCGTATATATTTACCGAACCCGTAGCCGCACAACTCGGCGGTTACTTTGTTCAATTGGAATCATATAATGAAGCATTCAGGCATATGAATAAATATATGCTTTTAAACAGCCAAAAAAGATTAACTTTAAAATATCAAAATAAATATGCTTTAAACGAAGGTAAATATGTTTATAATTCTGAAAATGAATATAATAATGTTTGGTTTAGTCCTTATACAAGATTTGAAAATGTGCCTGTAGGAAACGGTCCGAAAGTATCAAATACTATGTATGGGACATTTATGGGGATAGAATCCGGTATTACCGAATTGAGGAATGGCTATAATATGGTATGGGGACCGTACTTCGGTTATAACGGTTCTCATCAGGCTTTTTTAGGTAACAATATTAATCAAAACGGTGCAACGGCAGGTGTTGTTGCCATGTTTTATAAGAATAATTTTTTCTCGGGATATACGGCAAATATAAGTTCTACGGGGTGTGAAAGTGATAATATGTACGGAAAAGACAATTTTGCAATGTTAATGTCAGGCGCCGCTTCTCAAACAGGATATAATTTTGAATTATTTGACGGGAAGTTTATTATTCAGCCAAAATATATGATGTCATATACGTATGTTAATACTTTTGATTATACCAATTCAGCAAACGTAAGATTAAGTTCTTCTTCCCTTAATGCAATACAGATAACGCCGGGAATAAGTTTATATGCCAATAGTGAAAAAGGTTGGCAGCCTTATTTGAGTGTATATATGATGTGGAATTTAATAGATAGAACAAAATTTAAAGCTAATGATGTTTCATTGCCGCAATTGAGTATAAAACCTTATGTTATGTACGGACTTGGGGTAAGAAAGTTATGGGGTGAGCGATTTAGCGGATTTTATCAAACTTTTATTACAAACGGAGGCAGAAATGGCGTAGGATTACAATTCGGGTTCAGGTGGAGAATCGGACGTAAAATCTAATTTTTTATTTGAAGGGCAGGCGGAATATTCGGCTTTTTATTATCTTCAACCATAGTACAGAACCTACAGGCACTATATACGTCACGGCTGTAATATTCTACTAATTTGTTTTTAAGATGTTTATCTTTGTTTTTTAATGATATATGTTCTCCATCTTCAAATTGGTATAAATTTTTTAAATAAAATACACCGGCTCTCGGGCAGACAAATAAATCACCATCAAATACAGATAAACACGTATGGAAACATTTAAAAAAGTATTGTTTGTTCTCTTCTCTGTTGCGTTTTGAATCTTTTATTTCTTCGTTTACATAAGCCCATGTTAAATTTTTATTATAGTAGTAATTTATATTATTTGTTTTTAATTGTTCTATTATTTGATTGTCTTTTAATTTAGTTTTTAGTTCTTCATTTTGTGAATAATTTGATAACCAAATAATAGTTTTTTTTCTATATTTTCTTAGAGTATTAATTAAATCTTCCGGGAAAATAATAGTACCATTAGTTACTATCCATATTTTTTTAATATTTCTGTCTTTTGCACAATAATCAAGTATTTCAGATAAATCCTTGACTAATAAAGGTTCACCTCCCAAGAGAAGAAGGTTATATATATTGTGAATTCCCCCCCCCGTAGGTTATCAAATTGTGTCTTAAAATCACTAAAATTCATAACTCTATGTTCTGAATTTTTAAGTTTAGGTATATAATTTGTACAATTCTTACATTTTAGTGTACATTTTGTTGTTAGTGTAAATTCAATTTGAGGTATGTTTATTTTTTTAAATATAAAGAAATTAATTTTTTCTTTTACATAAAGTAAATATTTAAAAAATTTATATTTTTTTTCAGATAATTTTAAAGGTATTAATTTATGCAAAGAATCAAGTTGTATTTCAGCATTACGTTTTAAATTTCTTTTTTTAAAAAGACCTAATTTATAAGTATATATTTTATCTTTTTTAAACATAGTCATCCTATTTATCTGTTTAAAACAAATATAATACAATGTTTATTACAAAACAAGTTTAATAGCATTAATCATACTTTCGGCATTTGCAATATTTTTACCTGCTATGTCAAAAGCAGTTCCATGAGCAGGCGATGTTCTTAAAATATCAAGACCTATTGTTGTATTGACGCAAGTATTACGTTCCATTAATTTAACTGGAATAAGAGCTTGGTCGTGATAGTTTGCTATATAGCAGTCATAATTATAGTTATCATTATTATAAGCATTTTCAAACAGAGAATCAGCAGGATAAGGACCATCTATAAATATGCCTGTATTTCTTAAATCTCTTACGGCAGGCTCTATTTCAAGAGCCTCCTCAATCCCAAACATACCTTTTTCCGAAGCATGAGGGTTTAAAGCGCATATTGCAAATTTTGGATTTTGAACATTTAATTGAGTTTTAAACGATTTATTTAATCTCATTATTTTATCGAATATTATGTCTTTTTTTATGTAATCGGCAACTTCTTTTAGGGCGATATGTCTTGTTAAAAGAAATACTGAAAATTTATCGCAGATAAAGAGCATTTCAGCTTTTTGATTATCATGTGAAAGATACTGTTCAAGAATTTCAGTCTGACCTGAATAATTATGACCTGCGAGCTTTAGAGCATTTTTAGAAACAGGTGCCGTAACAATTGCGTCAATTTCTTTTGCAGATGCTAATTCACAGGCTTTTACCAAACATTTAAATGCAAACTCTCCTGCTTCTTCCGTTTCATATCCTATTTTAATATCTTCTTTTTTATAAGGTATTTCAATTATTTCATATTCCTTTTCCAAAGAAAGATTATAGTTTTCTTTATAAAATTCCAAAATGTTACTATTTGTTATAAGTAAAACTTTGTCTTTAGGCAAATCAAGAAAATTTAGAGCTTTAACGGATATTTCGGGTGAAATAGAATTAGGATCGCCAAAAGTAAGTGCTATTTTTTTCATTATTTTTCCTGTTCAAAATATTTAATAATATCAACTAATGTATTTTGAGTACCTAGATTTCCTGATTTTGTAACAATATACTGCCCTTTATGATTAACACCAAGCGGGATGGCAGGAGCTACGGTATCAATTATCTCAATATTTTTGCTTCCGATTGCTTGGCAGCATTTATAAGAGGTTTCGCCTCCTACTGTTATTAATATTGCATTTTTTTGTGCCGTCACAATTCTGGTAACGGCAGCTAGATAATCGCATATTTTTGAAATAAATTTTTCTTTTGTTATTTCTTTTTCTATAAGCATTGGATTGAGTTCGTCCTGATTTTCAATTAAATCAGAAGAATGGACAACAACTGTATTGTCTTTATTAAGATTGTTTATAACTCTCTGAGCTATTGCTTCATAGTCGTCTGAAAATATATTTTCAGGTTTGATAGCAATAAAGTAAGAATTTTCAATATCCGGATTGTCTTGAAGTCTTTTAATTTGAGAAGCGGTTAAATCGGTAGCGCTTCCAGAAATTATAAGTTTAGGTAAATCAGGTATTTGAGTTTTAGTAAAACCGTTTGTATCAGCAGCAGAAGGGTGCCAAATATTACTAAGTGATTGAGCAGCCCCTGCACTTCCTGCCGGAAGTATTTTATAACTGCTTTTTGCAACGGCAAGTGAAATTTGTTCTAAATCAGTAGTTGAAACAGCATCAGCTACGATTAGTTTTTTACCGCCTGAAATTAATTCATTTAATTTTGTTAAGATAGGACCTGCACCTTTCATAACGATATCAAGTGGTATTAAATCAATTAAAGATGTGGATTCCTCAGGTAATTGTGATTTTAATAAATTTATAATATTAGACTCAATAATAGGACAAGCGGGATCTCTTGAAACTTCCGTTCTTTGAAGCGGAACACCTTTAACCATGTGAAATCCGCCTACAGTTGTTCTTCCTTCCGCCGGGAATGCAGGATATAAAAGCGCACAGTCAAAGTTTAAAGTTTCTGTTAATGTAAATATTTCAGCTGCAATATTTCCTCTTAAAACGGAATCAACTTTTTTATATATATATTCAAAATTATATTCTTTCAAAATATTTTCAGCTACATTTTTGACTCTTTCAACGGCAGTTTCTTTGTCCGTATTTCTTGTTTCTGTAGACATACCAAAAACTTCCGTTTTAAGATTTTCATCAATCGATAAATTGTCGCCGAATGCTACTTGAGTTTTACAGCCTTGAAGAAAAAATTGCAAAGATGTATCGTTTGCACCTGTAAGGTCATCAGCTATAATAGCAATAAAATTAGAAGTATTCATAATAAATCCGATAAATTAATTGTCATTTTTGCTGCCGAGAAGTCTTAAAGAGTTGGCACGAATAATAAAACGTTCTCTTTGTTCACCGTCGGCACCTGTCCATTTATTTGAAACTAAACGTCCGTCAATACAAACCTGACGTCCTTTTTTAACATATTCGCCAGCAACCTCAGCTGATTTATCCCACAATTCTATATTAAACCAATCTGTTGTTTCGGCTTTTGTTTTATAATCCCATCTTGATACAGCTACTGAAAAAGTTGTTTTTACTTTTCCTGACTCGAAGTATTTAACTTCCGGGTCTTGCCCTGCTCTTCCTACTATTACTACTGAGTTCATTTTTTTACCTTTTACTTGTACATGTGAAATTATAAAAAAAAATAAGTTTTTTTGCAAAAAACACAAATTTTTCTATTAAGAATTACTAAATTTTTTAATAAATTCTACAGCTTCATCTTTATTATTAACGTCTCCTGAAATTTGAGCTTCATATAAAGCGTTAATTATTTTTCCGAGTTCAGGTCCTTGTTTAATGTTTAAAATTTCCATTATATCAGTTCCGTTAAGTATTTTTTCCACGGGTTGAATATCACTTTGCATAGCAAGATAGTTATTTAAAAGTTTATCAAGTCCTTGTATATTATCTTCAACCATTTTCTCGGTAACTTCAGGACCTCTTGCCGAGAGTCTGTCTGCTTGAGAGAGAATGATTACATCAATAACAAGCCCTTCCATTTTTCTATAAAATTTCATATAAGATTTATCACTTGCATCTTTAGAGCATATTAAACTTGAAGGATATATATGGTATTTAATAAGTTGTTTTATGTATTCAATTTGTTTTTTTGAAAATTTAAGCTGTTTTAGAGTTGGAACAACGAGTTTAGAACCTATATCATCGTGTTTAATGAATCTGTGTCTGCCTGTATCTTCTTCGATAGTCCAGCATTTAGGTTTACCAATATCATGCAGGAAACCTGCCAGTTTTAAATATGCTATGAGTTTCACGAGCCCAAATTTATAAGAATCAAGATATTCTCTTACTTTTCCTTCTGATTTTTCATATAAATCCTGAATTTGTTTGACCGTTTCAATGCTGTGGTGAAATAAATCAAGATGATGATGAGAATTTGACGGAATTTTTTTTACTTCCGAAAAAAATGGGAAAATTTCCTCTAAAATACCGCACTCATCTAATTTAATAAGTGCGCTGTCCGTATATTTACCTTCAAAAAGTTTTAGTAATTCTACATTAACTCTCTCTTTTGCTGGTTCATTTATCCTTTTATACATTTCTTTTGCAGTTAATATAAGGATATTATCTATATTAAAACCTGTTTTAGCGTAAAATCTAAATATTCTTAGAAGTCTTAAAGGGTCTTCAGCAAAATTATCAGTGGAAATTCCCCTGATATTTCCTTCATCTATATCTTTTATCCCGCCTGTTATATCTATGAATTTTTTATTGCTAATATCGTATAAAATAGCATTTATAGTTAAATCTCTGCGTTTAATATCCTGTTCAAGATTGTTATTAACAGGTTTAGTTATATCCAAATAATGAATTTTATCTTCAAAAACAAGTCTGTAAATAGAATTAACAGGGTCTAATTCTATAAAGTAAGCGTTTAATTTATCTGCTAAGTCTTTTACAAAAAGTTCAAGTTCATCACAGCAAATAATCAAATCAATATCAGGACTTTCTTCTTTATAAAGAAGAATATCTCTTACAAATCCGCCTACAATATAGGCTTCTTTATCTTTCAAATATGGTTTAATAAGTTTGATTATTTTATTATTTTCTATTTGTTTTGCGAATTTATCCATTTAAAACTCCGTTTATGACTGTTGTTAAAGCAGCAGTGAGTGCTGTATCTGCTCTATATATTAAGCTTCCTAATGTTATTAAGGGAAAATTATTCTTTTTAAAATAATCAAATTCCTTTTCCGAAAACCCGCCTTCCGGTCCTATTATTACCAGTATAGATTCATTTTTATTAATCGGATTCTCTTTTAAATAATCATTAAAAGTTGTATTTGTGTATTTTTCAGCAAAAATTATAACATTTTCATAATGTTTTACTATACTTTCGATATATGATAAATCATAAACAGTTGGAATATCGGCTCTTTCACATTGTTTAACGGATTCAAGTGCTATTTTCTGCCATTTTTCAATTTTATTTTTTATAAACGATTCTTTAACGGCACAATTATCGGTATATATGGGAATTATACCTTTTACGCCAAGCTCTGTTGCTTTTTGTATAGAACTTATTTGGTCATCGGAGTTTAAAACACTTTGTGCAACATACAGATTTAAATTTAATTTTCTGTTTGATTTGTATTTTTTTAAGATTCTGCATTCAAAATTATCGGGCAATATATTTACAAGTTCAGTTTCATACTGCATTTCATTTTCATCAATGAACAATAATTTCTCATTGATTTTTGTTCTTTTTACTTTAATGATGTGTTTATATAAGTCTTTATCAAAGACTGTTATTTCATTATTGCCGATTATCTCGGAATTTATTATAAAATGGGGCATATTTAAACCTCTTAATCGTAATTATACAATATCTTTACTTTAAGTAGTTAAAATTATATTATTTTAATATGAGTGAGATATCAACGGAATTAATAAAAGAAGCAGTATATAAGCTTTGTTTTGAGGCAAATACATGCCTTAATAAAAATGTTTACAATAAAATAAAAACGTATAGAGAAAAAAGAGTTCAAAATATACTTGCTAATGCAAAGATAGCCTGTGAAAAGAAACGGCCTCTGTGTCAAGATACAGGACAAGTGTTAATTTTTATCCAATTAGGACAAAATATTAAGATAAAAGGTGAACTTTTACAAACGGCAGTAAATAGTGTGGTTGAAAAATGTTATAAAGATAATTTTTTCAGAAAATCCGTTGTCAAAAATGCCGTATTTGACAGGGAAAATACAAATACAAATACTCCTGCAATTATATACACGGAATTTATTAAAGAAGATGAAATAAGAATCAATGTTATGATAAAAGGTGCAGGGTCTGAAAATAAATCCTCGCTCCAAATGATGCTTCCAACTGTTGATGAAACTGAAATTGTATCTAAAATAGGGGATTCAATAATTAATGCGGGAGAAAATGCTTGTCCTCCAATGTTTATTGGTGTAGGTATAGGATATACCTCAGATAAAGCAATGTTAATGTCAAAAGAAGCTTTCTTTAAAGATGAATTTACCTCTAAAGAGCTGGAATTGGCTGAAAAAATAAAAGAATACGTAAATAATAAAAAAAATTATGTTTTAGATGTAAAAGTTATAACAGCCCCCACGCACATTGCCTGCATGCCTGTCGGAATAACAATAAACTGCCATTCAGACAGAATTGGAAAATGTATAATTAAAGAGGGAAGAATAATATATCAGAATGAAGTTCCTGAATTTGTTGCCAATATAGAAAATAACAAAGAACTTAAAGAAATAAATACGTCGGAGTTATCTGTTCTTCGTGATTTAAAAGAGGGTGAAGAAATTCTTTTAACAGGCGAAATATATGTAGCCAGAGATATGGCGCATAAAAAAATAGTTGATGAAAAAGCTTTAGATATTGATTTTAAAGATAAAATAATTTTTTATGCAGGACCTTGCCCTGCTAAGCCGAATGAAATAATAGGTTCAATAGGTCCTACTACAGCTTCAAGAATGGATAAATATGCAAAAGTTCTATATGAGAAAGGGCTGTTAGGGTCAATCGGAAAAGGGACAAGAAGTAATAAAATCGTTGATATTATCAGAAAAAATAATGCAAAATATTTTACACTGCAAGGCGGTATTGCGGCGCTTCTTGCCGATAAAGTTAAACAATGTGAAATTATTGCGTTTGAAGAATTAGGAACTGAAGCTCTTTATAAAATATATGTTGATAAATTTCCTCTCAAAGTTGAAATAGCCTAGACAAAGCAGTTTTGACACAAATATGAAGAAATGTTAACAAAATATATAAAAAATATGTATAAAATAGCAATTTTTTATATACGAAATACTTTATATAAATGTGAGAGATAAATCACAAAAGAGAAAACATTAAATACACATTAAGATATTAAGAGAGAAAAACAAAAGCAAACTAAACGACTACAAGATTGGATTGGGACAAGGGATAAAGGGAAAACCAAAAAAGTACGCGTACTAGACTTTTTTTAATCAGAGAAAAAATTCCATAAAACTCATACTTACCTTATACTAACCTATTTTTTACACACGAAGGATAGTAAAACGAGATTCTTTTACATTCCGAATTGTTTGGGACATAATATGTCCCTTTTTTTTTGAATTTTGCGTAGGGTGGAGACGAGGCGAAGCGAGCGAACCCGAAGTAATGAGTAACGAAGCGACGACAGCGAAAGCGGAAGGAACGACAGTTACGAGTGGAGCAAAATTCAATACGATTTGCGTAGGGTGGAGACGAGGCGAAGCGGGCGAACCCGAAGTAATGAGTGACGAAGCGACGACAGCAAAAGCGGAAGGAACGACAGTTACGAATGGAGCAAAATTCAATACGATTTGCGTAGGGTGGAGACGAGGCGAAGCCGAGCGAACCCGAAGTAATGAGTAACGAAGCGACGACAGCGAAAGCGAAATGAGCGACAGTTACGAATGGAGTAAAATTCAATACGATTTTTCGCGAAGCGAATCGAAGCGAAAGTGAAACAATGATTTAGTCATTTCGGATTTTTCTGTTCGCACAATCCCAGCAGCCTCATTTCTAAAACCTTTCGGTTTTTTGCATTCGGCAGGATTGTTGCTCCCTCAGGCTCACTTGCTACGCTCGATTTCGCCTTGCGAAAAATCCTCAAAAAAAAGACGAACAGTGTTCGTCCAGAAAAAAACAAGTAACAATGTATTAGGCAAAAATGTTTATAGAACCTGTATTTGTCGGTTCATTATCGCTTTGTTCCGTATTCGTTTCCGTTTGAAAATAGAATGAAAACGGGTTGGAACCTTTTCTGTCATTGTCCATATTTTTTGTTTCATTTATTTGTGAAAAAGTGTTTACTATTTCGGAATCTGTTTTTTGATTTGCTATTTCGGAAGATAAAACAATTTTTCCTCCATTTTCTTTGGATGTAAATAAGCTTTGAGCTGCTTGTGAGTTTAAATATTGTACATTAGCAGTAAATGCTTTTGAAAGATTAATGTCAAAATCAACTTTTGCTTTTGAAGCTTGAAGTGCTGTTTCTGTTGATGTTCTTGCAGCATATAAATCTGTTCCCAAACTTACTCTATTGAATTTTGACAAATTTAATTTTGATAAATCAACAGTTTTTTCATTATCAGGATTGAATATTTTCTCGCTGACACGTTCTAATGCTTGTATGTCAATAATTGACTTATTAGAATTTAACGAATTTAATACACTGATATTGAGTCCCATTATTGCCTTTTCTCCGAAAACTTATATTTTACTAATCGGCATATTATCTATAAAACTTTAAGTTCAGAAACAGTTTTATTAATAATTGTTAACAAAATAAAATATAAAAGGACTTGAAGAAAAAATATGTTTTACGTATTATTATTTTAAATAATATTTTAATGAGAAGGAATGTAGTCATGAACCCTATAGTTGAAAATCTAGGAAAAGAATATTTAAATAAAGAACTTCCCGAGTTAAATCCGGGTGATACAGTAAGAGTATCGGTAAGAATCGTAGAAGGAAATAAAGAAAGAACACAGGCGTTTGAAGGTACAATACTAAAAAAACGCGGCAGCGGAATTGGTAAGACTATCACTGTTAGAAAAATATTCCAAGGTGTTGGCGTTGAACGTGTATTCCCTGTATATTCTCCTCGTGTTGAAAAAATTACTATCGTAAGACGCGGTGATGTTAAACGTGCCAAATTATACTACTTAAGAGAACGTGCAGGTAAAGCTACACGTATTAGAGAAAAAATTGAAAAGAAATAAGTTAGGGATATTTATTTAATAAAAAAGCCATAGTCAATGTTAAAACTTGAGTATGGCTTTTATTTTAAAAGTCGAGGTAAAGATGGAGCATATTCACTGGTATCCGGGGCATATTGCCAAGGCGGAAAAAAAATTAAAAGAACAGATTAACATTGTAGATGTTATTATTGAAGTTCTTGACGCCAGAATACCTGTTTCGTCTTCTTATCCTGATATAGAAAAGCTTATAAAAGATAAACCGAGGCTTATTCTATTAAATAAATCCGATTTAGCCCAAGCGGAAAAAACAAAAGTTTGGCTTAAAGTTATAAAAGAAAAAACGAAATGTTCCGTTATAGAAACGTGTTCAAGCGATAATAAGGATTTATCAAAGATATTAAACAAGGTAACCGAGCTCGGTCAGCCAAAAATTATAAAACTTGTCCAAAAAGGCTTGCTCCCAAGACCTGTAAGAGTAATGGTTGTAGGTATGCCTAATGTCGGTAAATCAAGTATTATTAATAAGCTTATAAAAAAATCAAAGGCAAAAACAGGCGCAAAGGCAGGGGTCACACGTGAACAGCAGTGGGTCAGGATAAACCCTAAAATAGATTTGCTTGATACTCCGGGGATTATTCCTCTAAAACAGGAGGACCAGAAAAAAGCGTATAAACTTGCTTTTGTTGATTCAATTGGTGAAAATGCCTATGATGTAGAGGCTGTTGCGGAAATTTTTATTAAAAATGTCAATGAGATATATCCTGATTTAATTAGGGATTATTATAAACTTGAAGATACAGATGATGTAAATACTCATAACATTGCACTAAAGCGAAATTGGATTGTACAGGGCGGGAAAGCCGATACTAAAAGGTGTGCTCAAAATATATTAAATGATTTTAGACTCGGCAGGCTCGGCAAGTTGACTTTGGATATTTATGAATAAGCTGTTTAATTTTGATAAAAAATATATAAAAGATTATTGTTTACTTGTGGGAACAGATGAAGCAGGAAGGGGCCCCGGGGCAGGCGGTGTTTATGCTGCCGCCGTGTGCTTTACTTCGATTGATAAAGCTTTAATTAATACTCTTGATAAAATAAATGATTCAAAACTGCTTACGCAAAAGCAAAGAGAAGAACTCTTTGACGTTATTAAGGCTAATTCCGTATATTCTATAAAAATGGGAACTGTTGAAGAAATAGAAAAATATAATATTCTTGCCGTTTCTTTATTGCAGATGAATAAAGCATGCAATGAGGTAATAAGCAAATTAAAAACAGATAATGTGAAAGTGCTTGTGGATGGTAATAAATTTATAAGAAATTTTAATTATCCGCAAGAAACAATTGTAAAAGGCGACAGTAAATCGGCTTCTATTGCAGCAGCAAGTATTTTAGCTAAAGTAGAGCGTGACAGATATATGGATGAACTTGATAAAGAGTTTCCAATGTACGGCTGGGCTCAAAATAAAGGCTATATGACAAAAGCTCATCTTGATGCGGTTGATAAATACGGGCTTTGTAAATACCACCGCAAAAAGTTTTTTGAAAAACATTTTGAAACCGCTCAGCAATTATCTTTTATATGATTTTTTATCCCGGGATAATTTAATAATTTATCTGTTTCATCTATATGCCATTTTATCAATATTTATATTGGTTGCAAAAACTTCTTTCAAAAACTTTTCTTTTCTTCTTGTAACCATTTTCTCAAATTCAATTTCTTTCATAAAATCTCTCCTTTTTTGTGACAATTACAATGTACATTGTGTACATTGTAATTTGTTGATTAAAATATGTCAATAGCATACTATAATGTGGAAAATGAGATTCTTAATATGCTAAATGAAAAAATTAGTAAGAAGGTAAAATTAGAGAGAATAAAAGCAGGTTTAACACAAGAACAGTTGGCATTTGAGTCTGGTATCAGCCGTAATGCAATTCAGAAAATAGAGGCAGGTAAAGTTAAACCGACAATAGAAACTCTTGAAAAAATTGCAAAAGCCTTAAATATGGATTTTAATACATTTATTGATGTTTCAAAGGTTGATTTGTAAATTATTTATTAAAACAAATAAATTGTATATAGCTTTTAGATTGAGGTAGCGAAGCGCAACTCAACATTTTTTATTAATTATTTTATAAATTTCGTCTAGTTTATAGTTAATTTGAGAAATTTCATCAAGAGTTTCGGGTGTATATTTTTGATTAGGCTTCAAAAAGAGAACATAAGGTTCAACATTAAAAAACTTACAAATTTTTTCTAACAAAATTCGAGTTATGAAAGTTCTTCCATTTTCTATTCTGTTAATAGTTTGATAAGTCTGTAAATTTAATAATTCTGCCAGTTGTTCTTGAGTTAAATTTTTAACTTCTCTAAGATTTTTTAAGTTATTTCCAACTATTTTTCTAACATCAAAAGACTTATCCATATTATATATAATATTGTTTTTTTAAAAATTTTAGTATCGCATGTTGTGCTATAATATAACTAATCATGCCTTATGATTTTAAATATATAAAAAATAAAGGAGAAAAAATGATTCTGTTACCAAAAGAAATAAAATTAAAATTTGAAGACCAAATTATGAGCATTGCCCAAGGAATAGATAAAATTGAGGGATGCTGTAATGTGATTTCATGTGCTACAACTAATGAATATGACCCTCCGGAAATTCAAGATATTGATAACTCCGTTATGATATTACAAGAATATGTTTTAAAACTTAAAGAAAAATTTAAAGAACATATTCAATTTTGTGAAAAAATAGGAATACTAAATAACTAAAATAATAATAGTTTATAGCATTATATCCTCCAATCAGCAAGGCAAATGTTTGAATAATTATATAAATAATAGTTCAAATAATTCTTTAGTGGAGTAAATATCTTGTTGAATATGCAGTTTTACCTTTAGTGCTTTTTCAACATCTTTCACTGTTAAACCGTCTAAAAACTCTTGAGTGTATGGTCTTATCATTATCGAAGGAATTATAACATCTTTATAACAATTGCCTTTAAGCTGATTAATTAAGTCATTGGCTGTTATAAGTCCTGCCACGTTAACATCTTTGCCCCAAAATTCGCTTTTTATGGGATGAACATCAAAATGTACATTTTTTATTTTGTTCAGTTCTTCGGCAAATTTATAAAAAGCACCGGCAGCGCTTACAGAGCAGGCTATTGTATATTCTTTTTTTGTTTTTGCGCTTTTAGGGGCTTTTTTTATGCGTTTATTAAAGTCATCAAGAAGGCATCTTAAAGAACCCACACCGTCTTCAAGCTGATTATATCCGTTATAGTACTTCTTTTCGGGTATTTCAAGCCCTGCAATCAGAAAAAATTCATCCGAGGTGCTTGCTATATTCTTTTTTATTTTTTTATTAAACTCCTCAACAATTTCGATTGTTTCAAGTGCAATTTTTTTTGTAACCTGCTTTAATTTCTCTTTTCTGTATTTGGTTATGCCGACAGGCACTATTGCTATTGAATTAAGGATTGATTTATATTTCCATAAGTCATTTAAAGTCCTTTTAAGTTCTTCTCCGTCGTTATAAGAGGGGCATAATACAATTTGAGTATTAATCGGAATATCATTTTCTTTTAAAAAATCCAGTTCTTTTAAGATATTTCCCGCAAGTTTATTATTTAGCATTTTTGCACGCAATTCAGGGTTTGTAGTATGAACAGATACGTAAAGCGGGCCTAAATGCTGGGAGGCTATACGTTCTTTGTCTTTTTTTGTAAGATTAGTAAGTGTTACATACGTTCCTTGAAGATAAGATAGCCTGTAATCATCGTCTTTAATATATAAAGATTCTCTTAAACCCTCGGGCTGCTGGTCTACAAAACAGAATATACAATTATTTGCGCAGTGTTTTATTTTATCAAAGATTGCCGATTCAAAAATAAACCCTAAATCTTCATCAAAATCTTTTTCTATTTCAAAGGCTTCTGTTTCACCTTTTGGAGTTTTGATTTCGAATTCAAGTTCCTCTGCCATAACCATATATTTATAGTCAATATAGTCACGCAGTTTAACTCCGTTAATACTTAAAAGTTCAGAACCCTCTTTAATTTTAAGTTCTTCTGCTATGGAATTTTTCTCAACGGAAGCAATCTTAGCCGGCATTATCAACCTTTAGTTGTTTAATAAACTCACTCAATGTTTTATATTCATTCAATGTTCTTGTCATGGTTTGTCTTTGGTAATAATCCAGTTCAAGGTATTCATCTTTTAATTTTGATTCTATATCAATTTTGTTAATTTCAAGTTTCTTTAAAGTATCTGATATGAAAGTTTTTCTTTCTTCAACGCTTAAAAGTCCCATTACCGTGAGCCTTGCGTGAAGATGAGTATAAAATAGCGAGGGATTATCGTATATATCAGAGAAAAAATACTCTTTAAAGACTTCTAAACCTTTTTTTGCCATAGAGAAATATGAAGATTTTTTCCCGCCATCAGACATTTTTTCATAGACAGATACTGCTTCTTTTTTTAAAAGTCTTTTTAGAGCAGGGTGAATCGTGCCTATGGAGGGCTTTGTATATGCGCCAAAAATCTCTATTATTTCCTTTCTTATGGAATATATAGTCTTTTCTCTTTTACTCAATATGTATAAAATCAGTATTTCAATCATAATTTTTTTATATCATAAATTTTCCGTTTAGTCTAAAAAATAAAAAAGCTTTACTTGTTATCAAAATTTATTTGTGGCAAAATCTAATTAAGGTGAAAGACATGACGGATTATAATTTAGTATATCTTTTAGACGGGAAAATATATATAAATTTGACTAACAGCTGTACTAATGACTGTATTTTTTGTATCCGTTCAATAAAAGATGATGTTGTGGGTGCTAATTTATTTTTAAACTCTGAAAATGTAAGTGCCTCTGACGTGATAAAACAGCTGGAAGCTATGAAAGATAAGCTCTCTGATGAAATTATTTTTTGCGGCTACGGTGAACCTATGCTAAAACTTGAAGTTTTAAAAGAAGTCGCAAAATATATAAAAGACAAATACCCTCATACCAAATTGCGTGTTAATACAAACGGACACGCTAATTTTGTATATAAAAGAAATGTTGTTCCCGAACTTAAGGGTTTAATTGATGAATTTTCCGTCAGCTTAAACGGGGAAAACCAAAAGGAATATAATGAACTTTCAAAGCCGAATTTTGACAGTGCTTATGAAGAAACAAAAAAATTTATAAAAGCCTGCTCTGATGCTGATATTAAAGTAACGGCTACAGTTGTGGAAGGCTACAAGGGCAGACATCTGAACTTAAAAAAATGCGAACAGATTGCAAATGATTTAGGTGCAAAGTTCAGAGTGCGTGAATGGATTGAAAACGGTTACTAATATAGATAGAAAGGATAAATTAATGAATACTTTAGACAAAATTATGAAACCAAAGTCTATTG
>CANQCO010000016.1 GCA_947589705.1 Candidatus Gastranaerophilales bacterium | reverse complement strand
GAAAACTCCAGCTTGAATATTACAAAATACATAATATAACACCTCAAACCATAAAGAAGCCCATTGAAAACAATCTTCTTCAGCTTGTTGCAAGCTACAGAAACATTGAAGATATTGTTGCAGAAGAAATGGTTGAAAACAACATAACGGAAAAAGACTTGCCAAAACTTCTTGATAATTTGGAAAAAGCAATGAAAAAAGCAGCCTCTATTCTTGATTTTGAACGGGCTGCTGAAATAAGAAATCAGATTAAAAAGTTAAAGAATATGACTTTTTAACATATTCTGTCATTAAAATCTTCACCTTTAACCTTTATAATAATATTTGTAACGTCATTGTCATCAAGTGTTTCTTTTTCAAGAAGTTCTTTTGATATAGCTTCAAGTAAATCTCTGTTTTCACTGAGAAGCTGTTTTGCCGTTTGATATCTGTCATCTATTATTTTCTTAACTTCGCTGTCTATATCAGCCGCAAACTCTTCCGAAAAATCTCTTGTAGTACCGAAATCTCTGCCCATAAATACGTGTTCTTGAGATTTACCGTATGTCATAGTCCCCATTTTTTCGGACATTCCCCACTGAGTAACCATTTTTCTTGCAGTCTCCGTTACCTTTTCTAAATCGGATGAAGCGCCCGTTGATATTTTATCAATACCGTAAACTATTTCTTCTGCGGCTCTGCCGCCTAAAGTCATTGTAATTTGGTCTAAAAGTTTTGCCTTGCTGACGTGTACTTTGTTGTCTTCGGGTTTTGTCCAGGTAATACCAAGAGCATAGCCTCTCGGTATAATAGTGACCTTATGAAGTTCATCACAATCTTTAAGCAGCTTAGCCAACAAAGCGTGACCGACTTCATGGTATGAAGTTATTTCTTTATCCTCATCAGTCATAACTTTGCTTTTCTTTTCAATACCCGCAATGACCCTATCTATGGCGTCATCAATTTCGGACATATTTATAACATTTTTATTTCTTCTTGCAGCCAAAAGAGCGGATTCATTTAAAAGGCTTTGAAGATCAGCTCCGGTAAATCCGGGTGTGCGTTTTGCTAATACCTTTAAATCAACGTCTTTATCAAGCGGTTTTCCTTTAGCGTGAACTGCAAGAATTTTTTCTCTGCCTTTAACATCAGGCAGACTTACCATAATTTGTCTGTCAAATCTTCCGGGACGCAATAGAGCATTATCTAAGATGTCGGGTCTATTTGTTGCTGCCAGAATTATAATGTTTGTATTTCCGTCAAAACCGTCCATTTCAACAAGAAGCTGGTTTAGTGTCTGTTCTCTTTCATCATGACCTCCGCCCAAGCCTGCACCTCTTTGTCTTCCGACTGCATCTATTTCATCTATAAATACAATACAAGGCTGATGTTTTTTTGCCTGTTCAAATAAATCTCTGACTCTTGAAGCACCAACACCTACAAACATTTCAACGAAATCTGAACCGCTTATTGAAAAGAACGGAACTCCTGCTTCACCGGCAACAGCTTTTGCCATAAGTGTTTTACCTGTTCCGGGCGCACCCACCAGAAGTACACCTTTAGGTATTTTTGCACCAAGCTTTAAGTATTTTTCTCCGTTCTTTAAAAAATCTACTATTTCTTCAAGTTCCTGTTTTTCTTCATCAATACCTGCTACATCTTTAAATGTGGTTTTAACTTTACTGTCAAGCATCATTTTTGCTTTGCTTTTACCGAATGACAATGCTTGAGAACCTCCGGTTTGTATTATTTTTGCTAAAATTATGAAAAATACGATAATTAACAGAATAGGAAATGCAGTTCCCATTATTCCCATTATTGATGAAGTCTCGTTTGATTTTTTTATTTCAACATTAACATTGTTTTGCTCTAACATCGGATATAATGAAGTATCATTAGCGGGAAGATTAACTCTGTATCTTAAAGAGGCAGTAACGGTTTCTTTTCCGTCTATATTTGTTTTTATGTCTTCATTATACGGTACTGCCGTTGCAGTATCGTTTTCTATTACAACTTCTTTTATTTCCGATTTTTTTACTTTTTCAAGAAATTCAGTATATGAAAGTATTTTTGTAGATGTCGTCGGCCCTGCAAAAAGCATTGAGGCTAACGCTATTACCAAAATACCTACTATAATCCATATTCCCGTTGTTTGATTCTTGTTCATTTTAATTCCTTTATAAGCAATTGTCTAATATAGAAATTATACCATTAAATTTCTAATTTAAATATGCAATGCTATTTTATTCTTCCGTACATATCTTCATATCTTACAATATCATCCTCTGAAATATAGCTACCCTTCTGCACCTCTAGAATTTTTAAAGGTTCTTTGGAATGATTTTGTAATGAATGTTTGGCTTGTAATGGTATATTTATGCTTTGTCTTTTTTGCAAAGTATATTTTTTCTCATCAAGAATAACAGTTGCATTTCCTTCTAAAACGACCCAATGTTCCGAGCGATGATTGTGTGATTGAAGTGATAATTTATGTCCGGGTGAAACTGTTATTATCTTTGTAAGCCAGCCCGGACCTTCATTTAAACAAGTATAAAATCCCCATGGTCTGAATACGGTCTTATGTATAAGAGTTGTTTCATTATGTTGTTTTTTTAATTCTTTTACTAATTTGTTTATATTTTTTGCTTTATCTTTGTCACAAACAAGTACGGCATCTTCCGTTTCTATAACAACAGTATTTTTCATACCTGAAACTGCCACCAGCTCTTTTGAAGAATATATAAATGAGTCTTGAACTTTGTCTAATATAACATTTCCTTGAATAACATTATTTTTATTGTCTTTTTCTTTATTGTTGTATATTGATTGCCAAGAGCCAAAATCATACCAATTTGTTTCTAATTCTATAAATACCAGTTTATCTGTTTTTTCCATAATTGCATAATCTATTGAAATAGATGGTAATTTTTCGTAATATTCATATTTTATTTTGTTGTTTTCATCAAACATATCAATAGACATGCCTGAAATTATTTCTTGAGCATATTTATCAAAAGCACTCTTTAAAACAGAAGCTTTTGAAATGTAAATTCCGCAATTCCAAAAATAATCTTTATTGTTATAATACTTTTCAATTTCTTCATCAGAAGGTTTTTCTATAAATTTAACTATTTTTCTAGCGTTTTTAGTTTTTTCTTTAGCTTGTATATACCCGTAGCCTGATTCAGAATATAAAGGTTTTACTCCAAGAGCAACAATATAACCTGATTTTGCAATTTCAACAGCTTTTTCAATTGTTTGCTTGAATATTTTTTTATCTTCAACGGCAAAATCAATAGGCAGAATAATAACTATTTCATCTTTCGTATTTTTTATATAGGTTAAAACAGCTGCGACTGCGGGTGCTGTATTTTTGGACATGGGCTCTGACAGTACAATTGATGAACTGTTATTTTTATTTAGCTGCAAATTTATATCTGATAGTTGTTTAATATTTGTTATTGTTAATATATTTTTTTCACTTGTTATTTCTTTTGCTAAATTATATGTATTCATAAAAAGTGAATCAGAACCATTTAATTTTAATAATGATTTTGGATATAAATCTCTTGAAACAGGCCATAGCCTTTCACCATTTCCACCTACCAGCAATATGCACTTCATGTAATCTCTCCGTGTAAAAACTTTGTCATTTTTATTGTATATCCTAATAATTTTAATGACAAAATGAAAAGATATGTAAAGATACTTTTACAACTTAGACAAATATGTATGAAACAATATATAATAGTCTAAACGATTATAATTCGTAATTGAGGGGATTTTTATATGAGTACTTCTACAGTGGAAAAAAATGGGAATAAAAACTATACACCTAGAGAAATACGTGAATTATTAGGTATTGATAATTCACAAATACAGCAGCTATGTAAAACTGCAGATGTTAAACTCAAAAAAAATGAAAAAGGGCTTACCTATTTTACTCAAGATGATGCTAAAGCTCTTTCCAAAGCTAAATTTACCGGAAAAGAAATTTCTAAACTCCCTGTAAAAAAAGCACCTCAGGGTAGTAATACTCTTTCTCCCTCTTCTGTTCTTAAGTTAGTGGATACTCTTAATGATATTGAAAAAAATATTACTCAAAGAGTTTCATCTCTTCTTGATGAGAAACTTGACGGCATGGATGATGTCGTTATGGAGCTTATCAGGGTTAAAACTGAAAATGAAACCATGCGCTTTAGAATTAATGAGTTAAATAAAGAAAACTATAAACTTAAAAAGGAAATTAATTCCTTTAAAAAGGTTCCGTTCGGTTTTTATGCTAAAACTTCGGATGATAACCAATTGTTTTAAATAAACTCTATCTTTTCTATATTATTTGAATTCCAATATAGATTTATATTGCTGTTAATGTTGTGATATTTGAGCGGATTATCTGATGCGCATTTAATTGCGTCTTCTATTCTCAATATATTTTTATCCGCAAGATTTTTAATAATGTCACAAAGCAGCATGGAACTTCCTGCAATCGTTCCATCTGAGTTTACAAGCTTGCCGTTTTTATTGTATATTGTCTGCCCTGCAAAAATATATTCATTTTTACTGCTGTGAGAAGGCGGTAGAGCGTCACTTATAAGTATAATTTTTTCAAGCGGTCTATACTTAAATGTAAGTTTTAATACTTCATCACTTACATGAATTGAATCAGCAATAAGTTCTGTATAAATTTCATTAGAATTTAAAACATTTACAATAACGGAAGGATTTCTGTGGTGAAAAGTTCCCATTGCATTATATAAATGCGTAATTTGGTCCATTCCTTCAAAATTACTGCTCAGGCTGTGCCCTAAAGAAAGTTTTATATTTTTTGATTTTAAATATTTTATAAATTCACCTGTTATATCAAGTTCGGGACTAAGTGTGACAATTTTAATAATATCATCTTCTATTTTTTTAAATATTTCCACCTCTAAAGGTTGAATATATTTTGTTTCATGAATACCGGATTTTAATGGGTTAATAAAAGGACCTTCTAAGTGAATACCTATAATTTGAGCTGATTTTTTATCCTGTTTTTGTTTCGCTTCTTTTATTATTTCAATTCTTTCTTTTATAATTTCTAAATCATCAGTCATTACGGTCGGGAAAAAAGCACATACCCCGTTTTCTGTCAGATATTTTGCCACTTCAAGAATATCTGAAACGCTGCATTTCATAAAATCAATCCCGAACGCTCCGTGTATATGTTGTTCTACTATTCCTTCAGATTTAATCATATTACCTCAATGAAGCAATTGCTTCTTTCATACTGCTGCTTGAAAATACATAATTGCCTGCTACAAGAGCGTTAGCACCATAATTTGTACAAATTTTAGCGGTTTTATCGTTAATTCCGCCGTCTACTTCGATTATCAGATTTTTATAGTCAGTTAATTCTTTTATTTTTAATGCGCACTCATCCATAAACTTCTGACCGCCGAACCCCGGTTCTACCGTCATTATCAATACTAAATCCGGCATTTTTAAAAAAGGAATAATCTCTTTGACTTCTGTTTTAGGCTTTATTGATAAACCTGCTTTTATTCCGTGAGATTGAATTTCCTTTATGAGATTAAGCGTATTATTTTTTGAAGCTTCATAATGAAAAGTTATAATATCAGAACCTGCCTTTATAAAATCTTGTATGTATTTTTCCGGATTATCAATCATAAGATGAACATCTAAAGGTATAGAAGTAACATTTCTTAAGGCTTTTACAACAGGCGCCCCGATTGTAAGATTAGGCACAAAGTGACCATCCATAACATCTATATGAATCCAATCCGCACCTGATTTTTCAAGATTTTTTATGTCTCTTTCAAGGTTAGCGAAATCGCCCGATAAAATTGACGGAGCTATTATTATTTCACTCATTATTTTCATCTCCTAAAATGTTCAGAGTCTTAAGTGCATTTAATGCTGCAAGCTTTTCTGCTTCTTTTTTTGTTTTGGATACTCCTCTTCCCAACTCTTTTCCTTCATAAAATACTGCCGTTTCATATATTTTCTTATGTGCGCTTCCTGATTCTTTAATTATTTTGTATTCGGGAAGGTCTTTATTTTTACCTTGAGTGTATTGCTGAAGCAATTCTTTTGAATTATATATCAAGAAAATTTCATTATAATTAATTTCAATACTGTTATAAATCTTGTATATAAAATCTTTTGTAAAATTAAAACCTTTAGATTTATATAATGCCCCAAGAAAAGCCTCCATAGCACATGCTATAATGGATTCTTTATCCCGTCCTCCGTCTTTTTCTTCATGCAATCCTATATTTATGTAACTATTTAAATTAATACCAACTGCAATTTTAGATAAAAACTCATCACTTACAAGATAGCTTCTTAATTTTGTGAGTTTCCCTTCATCCCAAGCCGGATATTTATCAAATAACAAAGTGCTTACAGATAATCTTAAAACCGAATCACCAAGAAATTCCAGTCTTTCGTAGTCAGGTGCAACTCTGTTTTCTTCAAAATTAAAAGAAGGATGGGTAAGGGCTTCATCAATCAATTCAATATCGTCAACTTGAACGTCTAAATCCGTTAATAATTTTAAAATAGTATCTTTTCTAGCTTGAGATAACATGTAAAACTTTCTCTAAAAAATCGGAAATAAGCGGGAAATTAATATCCGATAAAATAAAATATTTAATATAATAATAAGCAACGGGAACCGAGAACAGATAGCTGTCTGCTCTGTCTAAGAAGCCGCCATGTCCCGGAAGGGAATGCCCTGAGTCCTTAACTCCAGCATCGCGTTTTATTAATGATTCCGATAAATCACCGAGCTGTGCCATAACAGTTATTATTAAACTAAGAATGAATGATTGATAAAAACTTATTCCGATTAATTTACCGATAATTAAACCCGTTACAACAGCAAAGAAACCACCTGCCAATGCACCTTCTACCGTTTTTTTAGGACTGATTACGGGAGATAATTTATGTTTTCCGAATCTTATACCGAAAAAGTAAGCAGCTATGTCGGTTAATAAAATAACGAAAAATATAAACAACAGAAAATAAAGCCCCTGCTTAAAAGTTATATTAAACAGTGAAACTTCATCTCCCATTTGCCTTATGAGGCATACATGGCATGGCATCCATGCTATTAAAAATCCTAAGATTGTAGTAGCTACATTTGCAATATACGGTTGTCTTCCTCTAAACAGTACAGCTAAAAAAGAACCTATAACCCCTGCCAGCAATACTCCCGGAATTAAATTGTCATAACCTGATGCGGATACCAGAACCATTGCGACTGAAATTATTAAAATCACTTTAAAAAACGGCAGAAATCCTTTGTTTTTTAATATATCAACATATTCCTTTGATGCCATAATAATAAATAATAACAGTAAACACAAAAGCCATTTGCCTCCGAGTATAATGCAGGCAAAAACTAAAGCTCCTATTGTGAATCCCGTTATTATTCTGTTTTTTAAAAGTGAATTTAAAACAGCCACTATACTGTTAAAACCTCTTTTTCTTTTTCTGCAGCCAAATCATCGGATATTTTAATATATTTATCGGTTAATTTCTGAATTTTATCCTGATTATCTTTAACAGAGTCTTCTGGCAGATTTTCAGCTTTTTCGATTTTTTTAAGTTCATCGGTCATATCTCTTCTGATATTACGAATAGCAACTTTAGTATCTTCACAAACTTTTTTAACGTCTTTACAAATTTCTTTTCTTTTATCGGAAGTAAGCGGAGGGAAAACTAAACGAACTACAATTCCGTCGCTGTTGGGATTAATACCTAAATCTGCTTTTGCTATGGCTTTTTCAACTTCTTTTAATATTGTTTTATCATAAGGCGCAATAACAATTGTTGTGCCGTCCTGTACGCTTACCTGAGAAAGTTGTCTTAAAGGAGTCGGAACTCCATAGTATTCAACCAGAACTTTATCAAGAATCATAGGATTTGCTCTTCCTGTTCTGATAGAAACAAATTCTTTCTTCATCTGATTAATTGCTTTTTCCATTTTGTCTGTACCTGACGCAAACATTGCATCTGTTGTCATTTTAACCTCCTACGTATGTTCCTGTTTCTTCGCCTTTTAATATCTTTATAATGCTTCCTTTTGCCGCAAAATCAAATACCACAATGGGTATGGAATTTTGTTTACATAATGCGCAAGAAGCGGTATCCATTACTTTTAGACCTTTAATTATGATATCATCGTATGTAATATTTTTATATTTTTTAGCATTAGGATTAATTCTCGGGTCGTCAGAGTATACACCGTCAACTCCGTTTTTAGCCATTAACATAGCCTGAGCTCCTATTTCGGACGCTCTTAGAGCAGCTGCCGTATCTGTCGTAAAAAACGGGTTTCCCGTACCTGCTGCAAATATTACTACTCTTGATTTTTCAAGATGTCTTATTGCTTTAAATCTTATATACGGTTCTGCTATTTTGTTCATATCTATTGCAGTTTGAACTCTGCATTGAACATCAAGTTTTCTTAATGCACTTTGAAGTGCCAGAGCATTCATAACGGTAGCAAGCATTCCTATATAGTCGCCTGTTGCCTGATCCATACCGTATTTAGCGGAGTTCTTAACGCCCCTGAAAATGTTTCCGCCGCCGACTACTATTGCTATCTCAGCACCTAAATTATATGCCTCTTTTATTTCGTTAGCTATCATTTCTAATGGTTTTTGATCTATTCCAAACTCTTGACTGCCAAGAAGGGCTTCTCCTGACAACTTTAGCAGAATTCTTTTATATTTTAACTTATCTTCCATATAAACCTATTCAAACATCTGTAATAACAATAAATTTATTATACATTAAATCCTTATTCAATGCATGTTTTTTTAAATTTATTGAATTTATATTTTGCAATTAAAGCTTGAATCATCCCCATAGAAAACAGGGCCGCTGCGAGAGCTATCCAGTAGCCTTTTAATGAATAATTATATTTTGTAACAAGTATAAATGCAATAGGCATGCCTATAATCCAATATCCGCAAAGTACTGTTGCTGATACGATTTTTGTTAATTTAAAACCTTTTAAAATGCCTCCCGTTATAACCTGAAATCCGTCAAATACCTGATATATCGCTGCTATTAATATAAGCGGAAGTGAAATACTTAAGACCTGAGCATTATCAGTAAACAATTTTATTATTTGAGCCGGAAACAAAGATAGTATCAATGAGCAAAATGCCATAAAAGTCACTCCCATAATAACTCCTGCATAGGAGTATTTTTTAACTTCTTTGCATTTCTTTGCTCCGAAATAATATGCTACTTTAATTGCAACTGCCGTAGCTATAGACATTGGAACAGCAAAGGTGGTAGAAGAAATAGTAACTAATATATTGTGAACTGCGGATAAAAGTCCTGATTCTCTACCTACAAGTATTGTTATTATATTAAATGCCAAAAACTCAAGTACAAGTGCAGCACCTATCGGAGAACCTATTTTTATCAGTTGTTTCATATATGAAAAATCAATTTTTTCTTTAAAATTAATTGATTTAAATATATAAATAAACATAACAAGCCCCATTAATGAGCGGACACATAATGTAGCTATTGCAGCTCCTTTTGAACCCATTGCGGGAAGTCCGAAAAATCCGAAAACAAAAACTATATCGAATATCAAATTTATTATAACTGCACCCAATAAGAGCAGATTAGGAAATTTTACAATTTCATAAGCCTGCAAAAATACTTTTATGCCTTGATACAAAAACATTCCTAGCATTGAAAAGGATACTATTTCTATGTATTGCTTTATATATGGTACTAAAGTTGCTTCAAAAGACAATTTGTCAACCAAAAATATTGTTGAATAACATATTGCCGTAAAAATTACCGCTAAAAACACAGAAAATATAAGACTTGACGGCAAATATTGCTTTATTTTCTCTTTTTGTCCTCTTTTATTTGACAGTATAATTGTTATTGCATCTTGTAGTCCTATTGCGAATATAAATATGGTAAACAGGATGGAATTAGCTATACTTATGGCGGCTAAGGAATTTATATTATACTTAGAAACAACTAAAATATCCGTTGCCCCGATTAAAATGTGACCTAAATTACCTATAAGAAGAGGAAATGCAAGTATTAACAGTTCTAAAAAATAATATCTGTAACTGTAAAATGAACCTAAAAATTTATATTTTTTATACAAATACAGGCTGCAATTATATAATTCAACATTTATACCAAGCTTGCGTGCCGTTTTTTTTATATATTCACAAAGAGAAAGGAGTTTGGCGCAATAATAGGGATTATTTTCAATTTTTTTATAATATGTATGTTCTATATCGATAATTACTGATTTTATATTGTTTTTTAAAGCCAAATTAAGCCAATTGGTTATTTCTTCCTTATTATCGTTTACTTTCGGAATAATTATAAATTTTGAATATACATTTTTGTCTGAAATTTTTGTATAGTTAGAGGTATTTTCCCAAACGGTATCAAAAGCGGAGGTATTTTTTATTTTTTTATAAATATCTCTGCTGCCTGAATCATGAGAGATAACAAGCTGAATTTTATTTTCCTTTAAACCTCTTTCAATTGCTTTTGAATATTTTATGCCCGAAGAGTGAATAATGATTTTTTTAGCACCTATATCAAGAAGATAATCTATAATTTCATCAAACTCATCAAGTAGAGTGGGTTCACCGCCCGCAAAAGTTATTTCGCCTGAGGGCGAAAATTCAACTTTTGATAATATTTCTTTTAATATGGGAAGTGCGTGATAGTGCTGAACTCCTCCGTTATATTTTGAGTCTTTCTTTGTATAACAATAACCGCAGTTGGAGTTGCAATAAGTCCAGTGGTTAAAATGAATATATTTTATGACAGGTTTTTCGTTCCATTCTTTTTTCTCAAGATTAAGACATCCTTCACATTTTGGGTTTATTTTTCCTGATTTATTTTCTTTAATATATTTATCTCTGGCAGAGAAAAAAGAATCAAAATCTATATTGCCGTTTTTAACTTCACAAAGAGGAATAATCCCACCTCCTTTATGGCATCTGAAGCAGCATAATTCAATATTATCTATTTCAAAATCTATACCGTTAATAAGTCTGTCACAGCTTATATATTTATTATTGTGCATTTTCTCTCAATTTTTTATATTCTTCTTTATGCAAACGCATGTGTTTTGCTCTGTCATAAAATTCAACATTTTTCATATCGAGTTCTTTTGTTCTTTTTTCGGCATATTCAAGCAGTTCATATAATTCATTGGGAATATTATATTTATTATTTTCATAATAACCGCCTTCAACATCAAGCACCACACTTCTTATACCAGCTTTAACGGTTAAATCAAACCACTTGTCCAGTTCCTCTTTTTTATCGTTAAATCCCGGATAGATTATATATTTAGTTTTTGCTTTATATTTGTCAAATGTCTGACTGTCTGCATATTGTTTAAGATTTTCCCACACTTTATTAAAATGATTAACTCTTTTAATATTTGTGTAAGTTTCACTTGTACCTGAATCAACAGAGACAACAAGAGTAACTTTACCCTCTGCCAGTCCTCTTTCTATTGCTTTTGAATATTTTACCCCCGAGGAATGGACTCTGATATTGTCACACCCTGAGTCAAGCAATAAATTTAAAAGCGGTTCAAATTCAGGAAGCAAAGCAGGTTCTCCACCTCCAAATCCTATTTCTCCTCCACCTCTTATTTTCCCCATATCTGCAAGTTTTTTTATTACCGGATACATATTATAGTTTTTGCGTGTATTGAAATAGTCCGATTGCTCATTGGTAAAACAATATTTACATTTGCAGTTGCATTGTGTCCAGTGGTTAAATACCATATAATTTATATAGTCTTCATTATCCCATTCTCTTTCTTTAAGGAAAAAACATCCTTTACAGCGCTCTAATATAATTCCTTTTTTATTCATTTCACGCATTTTGCGCTTTTCTTTAAAAAATTTGTTCCAATCAATCATTTCACCATGGTAATTATCTATGAGAATCTGTCTGCCTCCGCCTTCGTGGCAGTTAAAACAGCACATTTTTATATCTTCATAGTCAACATTAAACCCGTGCTGAATATATTCACAGCTTACATATTTTATTTTGTCTTTTTCCTGTTTTTTGGTAAAAAATGATTTTAATATATTTAACATTGTTTATTTTTCCTTGAGTTTATATTCCCACCATTTACAGCCTACAATGAATTTATATAAACTAAACATTAATACGCATATAATGAAACCTCTGATTCCGTTCTTCCCCCCCCCTTGAAAAAGAACTTTTCTATAAAAATCCAAAGACTTTTCCATGTATGATAGAAAAAATTAATATCTTTGTTTTTTTCTTTCAGTTTTTCGATTTCCCAATCGGTATATGTATCGATAATTTTGAGCCAGCCTGAAGTTGTTCTGTTTTGTTTATGAATTATGGCAAGGTCTTTTCGTTTCTTATCTATATAATATATTTCGCCTTCTTTAACATAAGGCGTACCATGGACTTGAGGCGGATAGATTACAAGGTCACGTTTAAAAAACCTTACTATTATGTCAGGGTAAAGAACTTCAAGCGGTTCATTCCAGCCGTATGTGATTCTTGGCATGGCAACTCCCGTATATTGTGAAGGGGATTTTATAAATTCATATAAATATTCTCTTAGTTCTTTTGGAACAACTTCATCTGAGTCAATTACGAAAACCCATTCGTTTGAAGCATTTGAAATTGCATAATTTCTTGCAGGGTCAGCATATCCTACATTTTCGTGCATTATAATTTTACAATTATATTCTTTTGCAATTTCAAGAGTTTTATCTGTTGAATACATATCACATACAACAATTTCATCAAAATCTTTAACCGATTCAAGACACTCTTTAAAAGTTTTTTCGCAGTTATAAGTATTTATAACAATTGAAATTTTATTTTCCATACTTATTCCCCTATCCACTTTTTAAAAAAGTTTAAACCTGCCGTTGAACTTTTTTCGGGGTGGAATTGTACCGCTGTAATATTATTTTGTTCTACAGAAGCGCAAAATTGACCGTTATAATCACAATATGAACTTATAATTGCTTCATCATCGGGTTTTACGTAATATGAATTTACAAAATAGAAATAATCATCAGATAAATAAGAATTATTGTTTGTTGTAATAATTTTATTCCAGCCAATTTGAGGAATTTTTCCTTTTGTGAATCGTTTTACTTCACCTTTAAAAATACCCAGCCCCTCAATATTTGGAGCTTCTTCACTTTTCTCAAATAAAATTTGAAGCCCCAGACATATACCGAGAAACGGAACATTATTTTGACAGCATTCTTTTATAACGGGAATTAAATTTTTCTTTTCTAAATTCTCCATTGCCTGCTTAAAATGTCCTTGCCCCGGAAAAATAATTTTATCGGCATTTAATATCTTATCTTTTACTGATGTTATTTCATAATCACTATTGAGGAAAGTAAGCATATTGGCTATGCTTCTTATATTTCCTGCTTCATAATCAACAATTACAACTTTACTCAAAATAAAAACCGTCTTCTTTAAGTCTTCTTATAACTTCTTTCATATCGTCTTCACTTGCGACAATAGACATTCTGAACCAGCCCTCGCCGTTATTTCCGAATCCGTTACCCGGAACTAATACAATACCTGATTTATGAAGAACCGCATCGGTAAATTCTTTTGATGTTTTGTACTTTGGAGGAATCGGAAGCCACAAATAAAACGTAGCTCTTGGCGGATTAATCTTATCCATGGGCCAGCCCAGTTCTTTAAATCCGTCAACTACTATTTTTTGTTTTCTTTCAAATCTGTGATTTGCTTCAACAATATATTTATCGCCTTCTTGTGAGTTTAAAATATCAGCAGCAGCTTTTTGAATGGGTTTATATATACCTGTATCTATTGTTGATTTTAATTTGCCTAAAATTCCGACTGCATCAGCATTACCGCAAACCCAGCCGATTCTCCAGCCTGTCATTGAATATGGTTTTGAAAAACTGAAAAATTCAACCGCAACATCTTTTGCTCCTTCAATTTCAAATACGCTGTGAGCTTTTGGCGCACCTTCAAAGGTTAAATCAATATATGCGGCATCCGAGATTAAAAGAATTTTATGCTTTTTGCAGAAATCTACCGTTTTTTGCAGATATTCTTTAGTACATATTGCGCCTAACGGGTTATTCGGATAGTTTATAATTAAAGCTTTTACTTTATTCTTGTCATATCCGTCTTTTTCAAGGTTATTCATAGCTTCATCCAAATCAGGCATGTAATTGTTTTCAGGTGTTAACGGTATACCGTAACTCATACCGCCTGAAACTTTTACCATTTCTTTATATGAAGCATACCCGGGGTCTGGAATCAATATAATATCTCTGTCTTTCATCTCCTTTTTAGGGTTAATTAAAGCCCTTATAAGGTTTGCAATTCCTTCTTTTGAACCGATTAATGCACAAATTTCTGATTTAGAATCAAAATCAACACCTGTACGTTTTTTCATATTTTGTGCAATAGATTCAAGCAAATAAGATTCACCTTTTACGATAGTATAAGTGTGCATACCGTCAGCAAGTGCATATTCTCTGATTTTATCGGTAACCAATTGCGGCGGTTTTTCAACAGGTGCACCCATTGCAAGAGAAATCGGCGCTCTGTTTTTTGCTGTTAGTTCGGGCGCTAATCTTGCCGTTTCCATTTTTATTTGAATCATTATATATGTTTCAAGTGACTGTACGTAATCGTTAAATAGTTCTTTCATTATCTTATCTCCAATTATTTTTGTTCCGACTGCCAAGCCCAAGCATTGTGGTTATGGATACTTTCTTGTGCTTCAACTTCCGCTTCATAAAATTTCATTTTGTCATTTCCTTTTAAAAGACATATTAAATCTCGTAAAACATCTTCCACAAATTTAGGGTTTTCATAAGCTTTTTCCGTTACATATTTTTCATCGCTTCTCTTTAAAATTGAATATATTCTGCTCGAACCTGTTGATTCTATCATATCCACCAAATCTTCAATCCAGATTATATCATTTTCATCATAGCTTACCTTTACTTTTATCATTGTTCTTTGATTGTGAGCGGAATACTTTGATATTTCTTTTGAACAAGGACAAAGCGTAGTGACGGGAACTTTAACTCCCAATATAAACCTGTAATCATTACCAGTTAAATCCCCTTGAAAAGAACAGTCATAACCTACGGGAAATTCAATTTTACTTACAGGTGCTTTTTTATTTATAAAATATTTAAATTCAAATTTTACATGACTTGATTTTGAATTGAGTTTTTTTTGAACATCAACCAAAAGTGCTTTTATGTCAACACCTAAGATATTTTTGCTTGAGTAGTCACTCAAAATTTCAATAAATCTTGACATGTGAGTTCCTCTGTAATTATGAGGGAGCGTAACACTTAAGCGTGCTTTAGCTGAAACCACCTGACTGTCTGCATTTTTACGCTGAATTATAAGAGGCACTTCAACTCCGTTTACTCCGACTTTTTGAATGTCAATACCTCTTTTATCGTTTTGATTTTGAATATCTTTAAGGTTATCAGTTGTTTTCATCTTTATTTGGGTCTTCCAGCGTATTGTTTTCGATTGCAAGGAGAAGTTTTAAAGCAGCAACTCGCTGAGTCTTTGGCGGTGCTGATTTTAATAATTCAATTGCTTTAATCATAACAGGATCAGAATCATACCAGCGATTTCCTTTTCCTGCAAATTTTTGGGTCAGCTCATAAATCCTTTCAATAACATCTTGAGCTACTTGTTCTTGTAGTGAAATAATGAAATCGGCAGCAGCCGTTTTCTTCTCATCTGTTTGAAGTTTTAATAATTCAAGAGCTTCTTTTAATATGGGGTCATCATCGTACCAACGTCTGTTATCGCTCATTTATTACTCCTTTTATCCAGTAATTTCGATATTATTGATATTGTGTCTTCATAAACTTTTTCAATAGATTGTTCTGCATTAATCATTTTTATTCTGTCAGGATTTTCTTCACTTAACCTTTTGTAGCCGTTTCTTACTTTTAAATCAAAATCAGTACCTATGGATTCCATTCTGTCTCTTTCATCGCCCAGTCTTTTTTGTGCGGTTTCAATTGAAACATCATATAAAAAAGTCAAATCAGGCATTAATTTTCCGGTAGCAATATCGTTAAGTTCTTTTAACAGATTAATATCACGTTCTCTTCCGAATCCTTGATAGGCTATGGTCGAATCTGTATACCTGTCGCATAGTACAATTTTGCCTGCTTCCAAATAGGGTTTTATAAAAGTATCAACATGCTGGCTTCTGTCTGCCAGAAACAAGAACATTTCACATTTGTCGGAAATTGTTCCTTCATGATGAAGAAGGATATCTCGTATTTTTTGTCCGATATCTAATGCCCCGGGCTCTCTTGTTACAACAACTTCATAGCCTTTTGAAGTTAAGAATGATTTAACTTTATTAATTTGAGTTGTTTTCCCGCAGCCGTCAGTTCCTTCAAATGTTATAAACAGTCCTTTTTCCATTATAATATATCCCAGCCCGTATATTTCCTTAATACTTTAGGTATGGTAACAGTTCCGTCCTCATTTTGGAAGTTTTCGAGTATCGCTGCAAAAGTTCTTCCGACAGCAAGTCCCGACCCGTTTAGTGTATGAACAAAAACAGGTTTGCCTGTTTCTTTTGAACGGTATCTTATATTGGCTCTTCTTGCCTGAAAATCTCCAAAGTTAGAACAACTTGAAATTTCTTTGTATGAGTTATAAGAAGGAAGCCAAACTTCAAGGTCAAAGCATTTTCTTGCCGAAAATCCTATATCTCCCGTTGACAGTGCTACTCTTCTGTATGGAAGTTCAAGAAGCTCAAGGATTCTTTCAGCGTTTCTTGTTAATTTTTCATGTTCCTCAACACTTGTTTCAGGCGTTGTTAATTTAACAAGTTCTACTTTATTAAATTGGTGCTGACGGATTAAACCTCTTGTATCTTTACCAGCCGAGCCTGCTTCTCTTCTGAAGCATGGTGTATATGCCGTCATATACATGGGAAGATCTTCTTCATTTAATATCTCGCCTGAGTATATATTTGTAACGGGAACTTCTGCTGTCGGTATTAAGTATAAATCTTCATTTTCACATTTATACATATCTTGAGCAAATTTAGGAAGCTGACCTGTTCCGGTCATAGCTGCTGCGTTTACCATTACGGGCGGCATAATTTCCTGATATCCGTGTTCTTGAGTGTGAACATCGAGGAAAAAGTTTATTATTGCACGTTCAAGCTGTGCGCCTTTTCCTTTATAAAGTGAAAATCTTGATTGAGAAAGTTTAACTCCTCTTTCAAAATCAACTATATCTTTTTGTGTACAAATATCCCAGTGAGGTTTTTGCTCAAAATTAACTTTTCTCGGTTCGCCTACTCTTTTTATTTCAACGTTGTCATCTTCCGATAATCCTATAGGAGTTGTTTCATCAGGTATATTAGGTGTTGAAAGAAGAAGGTTCCTTTGCTCTAAATCAAGTTGTTGTTCTTGTTCTTCAAGAGCCTTTATTTCATCTCCCATTTCTTTAACTTCGGCTTGAATTTTATCTGTATTCTGCCCTTGTTTTTTTAACATCCCGATTTCTTGAGACATATTCTTTCTTTTTGCTCTTAATTCATCGGCTTTTGTTTGAACTTGTCTCCTTTTTGTATCAATTGCAATTATTGGGTCAATTGAAAGTTCAGGATTTCTTCTTTTTAAAAGTTCATTTACTTTATCAGGATTTTCTCTGATTATTTTAATATCAAGCATTACTTTCACCTCGTATTCTCTCTTTTGTATTTTATTAAAAACAAGCATAAAATAAAAGTAATTTTTTGATATAATTTACTTACGAGGGAAAACAGAGTGGGAAAAAATTATACAAAAAGAATATTATTTGTAGGCATGCCTGATATGGCATTAGTTTGTTTAAATAAACTAACGCAGAAAGGAATAAACGTGGCTGCTGTTGTCCCGCCTTCAAAAAATGATACTTCTTATTCTTTAATGGTAAATTTTGCGAAAAATTTGAATCTTAACATAATTGATTATGATTTTGATTTATCCGATAAAGATTTTTTGGATAAAATCAGAGATTTAAATGCCGATATAGGTGTAGTTGCATCATATAATAAAAAATTTCCCAAGGAGCTTTTATCGTTAACAAAGGATGGATTTATTAATCTTCACCCTTCAAAACTTCCTGATTATAGAGGAGCAAACCCATATTCTCACGTCATTATAAACGGAGAAGAAGAATCTGCTATCACTCTTCATTTTATGGATGAAGAATTTGATACAGGAGATATTATTTCTCAATACAGATTTTCTATAGATCAAAATGAAACAATGGGAACTTTGTTTTATAGAACAAATGAAATGTGTGCATCTATGCTTTTTGAAGCACTTGATTACTATGAAACCCATGAGTTCCCAAGAAAGCCTCAGCCAAAACATAATGACTATAAAAAAGCGGAGGCGCTTTCTCTTGAAAAAGGTAATGTTTATATTGACTGGAATACACCCGCCGAAGATATTGAAAGATTTATTAGAGCTTTAAATCCTTATATTGGCGCTTTTACTTCTTACAAAGGCTTTTTGCTGAGAATTAATTCCGCTTCTGTAGTCAAAAAAAAGCATAATTTTAAAGCCGGTACTATAGTTGAAGTAAAAAAGCATTTTAGAGTTGCCTGTGAAAAAAATATGCTTGAAATTGAGTCTATTCAGTATGGAGGTTTCTTCATTACTTCCTCTTTGGATTTTATTGAAAGGCTTAAACCTAAAAAAGGAGAAATCTTAACTAATGGATAAACTACATTTTGTAACGGCAGGACTTCCTTTATCAAGTGAAGGCAAGGGGTATAAAGAAGGACTTGATATTATAAAAAATATGAACCTTGACGGACTTGAAGTTGAATTTGTACATGGTGTACGAATGACGGAACAAAACCAAAAACTTGTAAAGTCTTTTGCTGCTCAAAATAATTTAAAATTGACCTGTCATGGCCCGTATTATATAAATTTAAATTCTCAAGAACAGGAAAAAATCGACGCAAGTATTGTAAGAATACTTGAAACGGCACGTATGGGCAGTAATATAGGTGCATACAGTATTACATTCCATGCTGCATTTTATATGAAAAATCCTGTTGATGAAGTTTATAAAACCGTTTATAATTCAATGGAAAAAATCTGCAAGATACTTGATGAAGAAGGTAATAATATTTGGGTTCGCCCTGAAACTACGGGGAAAGGAACTCAGTGGGGAACATTAGAGGAAATTGTTGAACTTTCCAAAAACTTTAAGCAGGTTCTTCCCTGTATTGATTTTGCTCATATCCATGCCCGTTCTAACGGAGGGTTTAACACTTATGATGATTTTTCTAAAATGCTTGATTATTGCGCAAAAGAGCTGGGCAGTGATATCTTAAATAATATGCACATACACGCTGCAGGTATTGAGTACGGGCAAAAGGGTGAAAAAAATCATCTTATATTTAATGAAAGCGACATGAATTATAAAGACCTTTTAAAAGCCTTAAAAGATTTTGATGTTAAAGGTGTTCTTGTCTGTGAAAGCCCGAATATTGAAGAGGATACAAAACTTTTAAAAGATTATTATATGAGTTTATAGTATGGATTTAATTTATTCAATTTGCGAAAATTCAAAAAATAATCAGCATGAAAAAAGCAGGTTTATTATTGAATATGCAGCTAAAAATTTATATAAAATAAAAAATTCTGAACTTGAAATAATAAATAATAAACCTAAATTCAAGTATTCGGATATTGAGTTCAGTATATCTCACTCGGGATGTATAGCAGCTGTGTGTTTTGATTCATCTATAGTCGGCTTTGATATAGAAAAAATAAAAAAAAGAGATTATATTGCCATTGCAAAAAGAATGAATTTTCAGTTAAAAGAAAATACAATAGAAGAATTTTATAAAAAATGGACTTTGTATGAAGCTTCTTATAAACTCCAAGGCAAAGTCCAATCTTTTATCTCTCAAGTTTTTTCTGATGATTATATGATATCTGTTGTATCAAATAAAAAACAAGATATAAACTTAAATATTATTTTTTTGAAATAACATAAATTAAATGCCAGCCGAATTGGGTTTTAACGGGTTCTGATACCTGACCGTTAGGAAGATTAAATGCGGCCTGTTCAAATTCAGGAACCATTTCTCCTTTTGAGAACCAGCCTAATATTCCGCCGTCTTTAGCTGAGGGGCATTTAGAATATTTTTTTGCGGCATTCATAAAATTTTCAAAAATTTCTTGCTGATTTTGTCCTGTCAGTATTTCTTTTCTTATTTCAAGTGCTTGCTCTTGAGTTGGTACAAGTATATGAAGCGCTCTAACCTGTTGGACTTCTTTTGCTTCAACTCTATTGTTTACTATTGTTGTCGAATTAAAATCCACAAAAGAAATACTAAAAATTGCAATTAATGCAATTATCAAAGAAAATATTTTTTTCATAATTACTCCTTTTATTTATGCAAATTAATAAATTGATTTTCTCTAGTTATAGCAACCATACCTGAACGAACCAACTCTTTTACGCCAAGCGGTCTTAAAAGAGCAATTATAGCCATTACCTGCCTGTTATCACCGCTGTATTCAAGAGTGTATGTATCAGGTGATACATCAATTATTTTGGCACCAAAAATTTCAGAAATCCTGAGAATTTCAGACCTTGCATCATCTTTAGCAGTAACTTTGCAAAGAATCAATTCTCTATCTATACATTTATCGGCTGATTTTGGAAGTTCTACAACTTTTATTGTATTAATTAATCTGTTTAACTGCTTACAAATTTGTTCTATTACAACGTCATCACCGTTTGTAACAATGGTTATACGTGAGAATGTAGGGTCAATTGTAGCTGCAACAGTTAAACTTTCAATATTAAATCCTCTTGTGGAAAACAAATCGCAAACACTGGAGAGAATACCTGCTTCATTTTTTACAAGTACGGAAATTGTATGTTTCATAACTAGTCTCTCCTTTCTGTTTCCGGAGTATTGTTTGACATAAGTACTTCATTTAACGGCTGACCAGCTAATACCCAGGGATATACCATTTCAAACGGTTCAACTATAAAGTCTAAAATAACGGGTCCGTCATAAGCTATTGCTTTATCAAGCGCTTCATCTATTTTTGATTCTTCCGTTACTCTTATACCCAATATTCCGTATGCTTCGGCAAGCTTTACATAATCAGGTGATGATATGTGAGTTTGTGAATAATGTTTATCAAAAAGTTTTTCCTGCCATTGCCTTACCATTCCTAAATAACCGTTATTGATAACAGCTATTTTAACGGGAATTTTATAATCTACGCATGTCATAAGCTCTTGAATATTCATTTGAATACTGCCGTCACCTGCAATGTTAAATACAAGTCTGTCTTTATCAGCAATTTGTGCTCCCATTGCGGCGGGAAATCCGAATCCCATTGTGCCTAAACCGCCTGATGTTACGAGTTGTCTGGGCTTATTAAATTTAAATAACTGTGCGGTCCACATCTGGTGCTGTCCGACTTCTGTTGCTATTATTGGGTTCCTGTCTTTTGTCTTTTGATAAATATGTTCAATAACAGATTGAGGACTCATTATACCGTTTTCAACAGCTCTTATTACTCTTTTTTCTTTCCAAGAATCAATTTGTTTTATCCAAAATTTTCTTAAGTCCTGATTATAAGTATATTTTCCTGTATTAAATTCGTTTAACATAACATTTAATACATTTTTTGCATCGCCTACTATCGGAATATCAACGTGTACATTTTTACTGATTGAGCATGGGTCTATGTCAATATGAATTACTTGAGCGTCTTTACAAAAACGTTTTAAACATCCCGTAATACGGTCATTAAATCTTGTTCCTACTGCAAACAGTACATCACAATTACTTACGGCAAGATTAGCCCAGTAATTTCCGTGCATACCAAGCATACCGAGTGAAAGTTCATCATCCTGAGGATATGTTCCTATTCCCATTAGTGTTGTTGCTGTAGGAATATTTAATTTTTTTGCAAGTTCTCTTATTTCCATCCAGGCATTGGAATGAATAACCCCGCCCCCTGAAATTATAACAGGTCTTTGGGCTTCACAAAGCAGTTTTAAAGCACGTCTGCATTGTATCGGGTGTCCTTCATAAGTTGGGTTATACCCAGGAAGTACTACTTTATCGGGATAATTAAAATCTGTTTTTGCCGTTAATACATCTTTTGGAAGTGATACTACAACAGGACCCGGTTTACCTGTACTTGCAATATGAAATGATTCTTTTATTACTCTCGGCAGTTCACTTATATTTTTTACCAAATAGTTATGCTTGCAGCATGTACGGGTAATACCTACTATATCTGATTCTTGAAAAGCATCGTTCCCTATCAATTTTGAATCTACCTGTCCCGTGAAAACTACCAGCGGGTAACTGTCGTAGTATGCGTTTGCTATTCCTGTTATGGTATTACAAGCTCCCGGACCTGATGTAACCAAAACAACTCCCGGTTTCCCTGTTATTCTCGCATAACCCTCCGCAGCATGGACTGCTGCTTGCTCATGCCTTACAAGATAATGTTTTATAAAATCACATTTGTATAGTTCATCATATATATGGAGAATTACGCCTCCCGGGTAACCGAAAATTTTATCAACCCCTTCTTTTCTGAGGCACTCCAAAAACATCCTTGCTCCTGTCATTTTCTCGGTTTTTTGAATTTGCTCGGCAGTCATATTTTTCTCCATTTTCGCTATTATTTAAATTTTAACCGCATAAAACTTTTAGTGCAAATTTTTAGATAAAATTATTTAAATTTATGAATTTTTACTATCTTTTTTTATAAAATTAAATATTGACTATGCTTTTTTTAAGGTTTACACTAAAAAAAGCTTAAATAAACAAATTTATTAAGGAAAAGAGGTAGTTATGGCAAAAATTTATTATGCTGCAGATTGTAATTTAAGCCTTTTAAAAGGTAAGACGGTTGCAATAATTGGTTATGGCAGTCAAGGGCATGCTCACGCTTTAAACTTACATGAAAGCGGAATTAATGTGGTTGTAGGCTTGTATAAGGGTTCTAAATCCTGGGCTAAAGCTGAACAAGCAGGTCTTAAAGTCGCAACTGTTGAAGAAGCTTCTAAAATGGCTGATATGATTATGATTTTATTACCTGATGAAAAACAGGCTGATATATATAAAACTCAAATAGCTCCAAACTTAAGTGCAGGTAAAATACTTGCATTTGCTCACGGATTTAATATCCATTTTAATCAAATTGTACCTCCAAGCGATGTTGATGTTGTTATGATAGCACCAAAGGGTCCGGGGCATACAGTAAGAAGTGAATATGTTGAAGGAAAAGGTGTTCCATGTTTAGTTGCGGTATATCAAAATGCCTCAGGTAAAGCACTTGAAATAGCTTTAGCTTATGCTGCAGGTATCGGCGGTTCAAGAGCCGGTGTTCTTGAAACTACTTTCAGACAAGAAACAGAAACAGACTTGTTTGGTGAACAAGCTGTTTTATGTGGCGGTGTTACCGCTTTAATGCAGGCAGGTTTTGAAACTCTTGTTGAAGCAGGTTATGACCCTCAAAATGCTTATTTTGAATGTATTCATGAAATGAAATTAATTGTTGACCTTATTTATCAAGGTGGTTTTGCTAAAATGAGATATTCTATTTCAGATACTGCTGAATTTGGTGACTATGAAACAGGTAAACGTATTATTACTGAAGAAACCAAGAAAGAAATGAAAAAAGTTCTTTCTGAAATTCAAGACGGCACTTTTGCTGCTAAATGGATTACCGAAAATAAAGCGGCCGGAAGAGCTCATTTCTTAGCTACCAGAAAATTAAAAGCTGAACATCAGCTTGAAAAAGTTGGTAAAGAATTAAGAAAAATGTATTCTTGGAATGAAGAAAAATAATTAAATATTATTAATTATAAAAAGAGAGGCATTTAGCCTCTCTTTTTATTGCATTATATTATCAAGCCCATATATAAATTCATTGTTATCATTTAAATATCTGACGGCAAGAAGTATACCTGCCATATAGCAAGAGCGCTCCATTGTGTGATGAGCTAGTTTTAGTATCTGCCCAGAGGCTCCGAATATTACCTCCTCTGATGCTATATACCCCGGCATTCTGACTGAATGTATATGAATGTTAGCTTCTGATTTAGCACCTCTGGCACCTTCCAGTAATTCTGTTTCTTTGCAGTTTCCAAGTGTAAAATCGGGATTTGATTCCGCCATTAATTGCGCAGTTTTAATGGCAGTCCCTGAAGGTGCATCTTTTTTCTGATTGTGATGCAGTTCTATTATTTCTGCATTGTTAAAATATTTTGCAGCTTGTTTCGCAAACATCATAAGTAATACGGCTCCCGTTGAAAAGTTAGGTGCAATTAAGCAGCCCGTATTATTTTCTTTTGATAATTTCTTTATTTCTTCTATTTCTTTATCTTTTAAACCCGTTGTTCCTATTACTGATTTTACGTGATTTTTAATATAGGTAAGAGTATGTTCGTATATTGTTGAAGGCTGAGTGAAATCAATTACGATATCCGGCTTTTTTGTTTTTAGTGCATTTTCCAAATTTGTTTCAATAAATACATTACATTCTTTTCCTACAGTTTTAGTTCCGATGTCTGTTCCTTCACCTAATATATCAACAGCCATAACTAGTTGGGTATCATCGGCATTTAATACTGCTTTAACAACTTCTCTGCCCATTTTACCAAGGGCACCTATTACTCCTATTTTTATCATTTTTACCTCTTTTCTTTTATTTATTATACAAAAAATTAAATTTAAAAAATATTAGTTGTATTAAATTGGAAAATATGTTAGCATTTTAATATAAAATTTAAGGAGGTAAAATGAAAGAAAATAAAATTAACAATATTGAACAATTAGAATCCAAAATCCAATCTGTAGGTATCGACCTTACTATTATTGAAAGTCTGATTAATGTTTTAAATAAATGTATCAGCGAAGATTCAGACATAAACAGAACCGATTTGGAAAACCTTGTAATAGTACTTAAACGTATGATTTGTAATATAATTAATAAATATGATAAAATAGAAGCAATACTTGATTTATAAGAAAATTTTATGAAAAAAATATGCTTTATAATATTTGTTTTTTTATTAGTAATTGCTGCTATTGAATTTTCATTTTATAAAATTAATAAATATTCTTATTTTAAACAGATTTCAACTTCTGATTTTGATTTTAATAAGGATGTAAAATACAATTTTAGGTGTAGATTATTTAAAAATTATTTTAATTCATCTTTTTTAAGACCAGTTGCCCTTCCTACCAGTGGTATTGTAAAAAATAAAATTCTTTTGTTCGGCTGTTCTTATGTTTATGGTGCTTCTTTAAATGAAAATGAGACCTTTTCTTATAAATTGGCGAATAAATTTAATGCTAAAGTATATAATAGAGCATTTTCGGGGTGGGGACTTCAAAATATGCTAATGCAATTAAAAGAAACGGATACCGATTTAAATATTTCCTCAATACCCGATAAAGACATAAATACTGTCATTTATATCTTTATAAATGACCATTTAAACCGATTGAATAATTTTTATTGGGGAAATATTTTTTTTAATGTTATTAATTTCAGATATATTTATGTTAAAAATAATACTTTAAAAGTTGCAAATACCAAACCTGATTTTATTCATGGATTTTATATTTTTAAAACATTTCATAATATAGCAGATAAAATCAAAAATTCCAAAAGTAAATATAAAAATAATTGTATTTTAATGTCTGAAATATTAAAAGAAAGTCACGATATATTAATAAGGCATTATCCTAACTGTAATTTTATATTTATTGCTTATAACGAAACTCATTCTGAAGAATTTAAAAAAATGGTTGAAAATGCCGGCTGGAAATACTATCAAACGGATGAATTATTAGACGAAAAAATTAATCTCGAAGATGAAATATACCATTTTAAAAATGACACTCATCCCAGAGGAGCGGCATGGGATGTCATTGTTGATGCTATTGCCCGAAAAAGATTAATTAAATCTTGATTTTTATTGCTGAATTTATTAATATTTTAATAAAAAGGAGTTTAATATGCCACAGCCATTTAATCAGGGGGCGCAAGTAAAAAAAAGATTGTCTGTATTGGTTTTTCTTAAAGGAACTACTGCTCCTATAGTTTTATATGTAGAAAATCCTTTGGAACTATATGACGAACTTACGCAAATATTAAAATTGAATTCTCAAACTCCTAAACTTATAGAAAAAAATACGCTTGGACCTGTTAAAAGGGTTTGTATTCAATCAACACAAATATGTGCTGTCGCTATTCAAGAAGAACAGTATATGTAGTTAATTCATATCTATTAGAATTTTTACAGTATTTCTAATTAATTTTACAGACCAAACAAATATTAAGACGGCTCCGAAAACTCCCGTTAGCGCATCTAAGTGGATGAAACCCGTAAATTTACCTATAACAAGTGCAAATATCGTTAATATTGAAACTAACAGGTCTGAAAGTATATGGTAATATGCGGCTTTATAGTTATAATCTTTATCGTTTTTATCGTGATTATGGAGTTTCAGATTCCCTTCCATTATTGATATACAAATGTAATTGATAACAAGAGCAAATATTGCAACGTAAATTGCCTCATTAAATTGAATATCTTCAGGGGTAATGAATCTTTTTACGGATTCAATAAAAATGCCAAGACCCGTAAGAGCCAAAAATATGGCACTTGTATAGCCGGCAAGCACTCCTATTTTACCTGTTCCGTTTTTAAAATGAATGGAATCTTTTAATTTTCTTGCTGCAATATAAGCTATGTAAGTTAATCCAAGCGTTAAAACATGAACGCTCATGTGAACACCTTCTGCTAAAAGTGACATAGATTTTGTTATATAACCAAAAAATATTTCAACTGCCATTGCAAAAATAGTAAATATTATTACAAGCAGCATTTTTCTTTCTTTTTGAACAGATGTTAAAATTTTATCCGTGTTTTCCATTTCATTTTGTCTCTACTAATTTTTTAAATGCGTTTAAATCTTCTAATGTATCTATTCCTATAGAATTATATTCAACTACCGAAGTTCTGATTTTCATCCCGTTATATAAAGCTCTTAACTGTTCTAAACTTTCGGCTCTTTCAATTTCGGGCTGCTCAAACTGCGTCATTTTGAATAAAGATTCTCTTTTATAACCGTAAATACCTATATGTTTATAAAATTTTGCTATTCCGTAATTTCTTTCATAAGGAATTTTTGAACGTGAAAAATACAGGGCATATCCGTTTTTATCGACTACGCATTTAACCATGTTGGGGTCTTCTAAGTCTTCATCTTCTTTAATTTCTGATAAAAGAGTTGATATATCAGCCGTGTCATCCTCTTTAATAAGCCTTATAACTTCTTCCACGCAATTCGTATTTATCATAGGTTCATCACCCTGAAGGTTAATTATATAAGAAATATCAGGGTATTTTTGCGCAACTTCTACTATTCTGTCACTTCCGCATTTATGGTTTTCGGATGTCATTTCTACCTGGGCCCCAAATGTTTTAGCGGTATCAAAAATTTCCTGATTATCCGTTGCAATTATTACCATATCGGCTGATTTAACCTGAACAGCTCTTTCCCATACCCATTGAATTATGGGTTTATTGCATACTTTTATAAGGGGCTTACCTTGAAGTCTTTTTGAATTGTATCTTGCAGGTATTATTATTGCTGTCTTTGACATTTAACTCTCCTTTTGAACAACAAAAGCTATCCACTCTTTTTGTCTCATTTCTTCTTTTAATATTAAATTATTTTCTTTAATCGCTTTTAAAACTACTTCTTCTTTACCTTTAAGTATACCGCTTAAAACAATTTTTGCGCCTTTTTTCATTATTCTCTTTAAGTCGGGCATGATTTGGGCTAATACATTATGCAGAATATTTGCAAATACAAAATCATAGTGATTGGAGGGAAGTGATTCAGATATTGCGGTTTGAAAGTTTATATCTTCTTCTTTGTTAACTTTAGCGTTTATTTTTGCCGTTTCAACCGCTGTTTCATCATTATCAACGGCATCGGCACTTTTTGCACCGAGTTTTTTAGCGCATATTGAAAGTATGCCTGAGCCTGTTCCAATATCAGCTATGATTGAATTTATTTCCATATATTTTTCCGCCGATTTAACGCACATCTGAGTTGTTGCGTGTGTTCCCGTTCCAAAAGCATTCCCGGAGTCTATATATACGATTATTTCATTATCCTTAGGCTGATAACTTTCCCAAGTCGGGCAAATTACTATTCTATCAGATATCTTAGACGGTTTCCAGTGTTCCTTCCATTTTTTTGACCAATCAACAATTTCTTCTTTTTTAATACTTACATCCCATGAACCTATATCTTCTTTAAAAATTTCTTTTTCAATAAGTTCTTGTCTCTTTAATTTAAAGAAGTTTTTTATTTCATCCTGATTAATGTTTTCAGATATAATATAAGCTTTAATTACATTATCAGTTGTTTCTATAAGTTCAAGGTTCTTATATTTTTCTTCTGCGGTAATAATACCTTCGCATTCAAATTCCGATTGAACGATATCACAAACGATATCAGAGCAAATCGGATTTATTTGAATACATAATTCCCAATATGTTTTATCAATTACTGACAAAATACACCCATTTTTCTAAATTTATTATATCTGTTTTCTTTAAGTTTATCGGGATTAATTTTTTCAAGTTCTTTAATGGATTCCATAACGGTATTTTTTAAATTTTTCCCTATTGCTTCATAATCACAGTGGGCGCCTCCTAAGGGTTCTTTAATAATTCCGTCGATGACTTCAAGTTTTAAGAGGTCTTCACTTGTAATTTTGAGAGCTTCAGCTGCAATATCCGCTTTTGAAGCGTCACGCCACAATATGGAAGCGCAGCCTTCGGGGGAAATTACCGTATAATAAGAGTGTTCAAGCATAAATACTTTATCCGCCACTGCTAAACCTAAAGCACCTCCCGAGCAACCTTCACCTGTTATAACTGCTATAATAGGAACTTCCATTTTTGCCATTTCTCTTAAATTAACTGCAATTGCAGTTCCCTGTGCCGTTTCTTCGGCTTTCATGCCGGGGTATGCCCCCGGGGTATCTATTAAAGTTATAATCGGCATTTTAAACTTATTTGCGTGATAAAAAAGCCTTAATGCTTTTCTGTAGCCTTGAGGCTGAGGCATTCCAAAGTTGTATATAAGATTTTCTTTAGTTGTTTTACCTTTTTGAGTACCTATAATAACAACGCTCTGACCGTCAATCTTGGCAATACCGCCTATTATTGCTCTATCATCAGTGCCTTCTCTGTCTCCGTGGAGTTCTATAAAATCCGTGGTAATTAATTTAACATAGTCAAGAAAAGAGGGTCTATCGGGATGTCTTGCAATTTGAAGTCTTTGAGCGGGAGTTAAATTTGCATATAACTCTTTTTTATATTCTTTTGCCTGTTTTTCAAATGTTTCTATTTGTTCTGTTACATCCATACCTGATGATTCACTTATTTCCTTTAATTCTTGTATTTTTTCTTCTATTTCATATAAGGGTTTTTCAAAATCTAAAATAGCCATACAATCTCCTACCTTTTGTGCAGATTAATAAGTTTTGATATAGTTGATTTTAATTCCGCTCTTGATGAAATCATATCTATTTGACCGTATTTCATTAAGTAATTAGCGGTTTGAAAGTCTGCAGGGAGACTTTGTCTTATAGTTTGTTCAATAACTCTTCTGCCTGCAAAACCTATTCTTGCGTCCTGTTCTGCGATAATTATATCACCCAATGTGGCAAAACTTGCCGTTACACCGCCGAATGTGGGTTCTGTCAGTACAGTTATATATAAAAGACCCGCTTCATTGAGTTTTGCAACTGCACAACTTGTTTTTGCCATTTGCATAAGGCTTAAAATACTTTCCTGCATTCTTGCTCCGCCTGATGCTGTTACAGCTATCATCGGGATTTTCCTTTTGAGTGCTTCTTCCATTGCAAGAGTGACTTTTTCTCCGACAACGCTTCCCATAGAACCGCCCATAAATTCAAAATCCATAATGGCAGCAGCAACTTCATTGCCGTCAATTTTACCTACGCCCGATATAACGGCTT